>CALMFQ010000495.1 GCA_937863215.1 uncultured Pseudomonadota bacterium | reverse complement strand
ATCGAAGCGCATCGGCGGCACCGGGTCGAAGCGACCAGCACTGCCGAGCCGAGCGTCTGGTTAGCCATCCACTGCGACGGCTGATTCCCGATATTCCGGGTAGTCGGTATAGCCATGCGCGCCAACCCCGCCGTACAGCGGCGCATCTTCAAACAGTGGGCTGAGCGGCAAGTTGTTTTGCAAGCGCCGCACCAGATCCGGATTGGAGATGAACGCGCGGCCAAACGACACCAGCTCTGCCTTGCCGCTACGCACCACTTCCTGCGCCATCGACAGATCGTAGCCGTTGTTCACCATCCACGCGCCGGCGAACAACGAACGCAGCTTGGCGTAATCGAACGGTGCATTGTCGCGCGGACCGCCGGTGTGGCCTTCGACCACATGGATGTAAGCCAGCCCCAACTTGTCCAGCTGGCTAACGACGTATTCGAACAAGGGCTGCGGATTGCTTTCGTGCGAATCGTTGACCGGCGACACTGGCGACAAACGCACCCCTACCCGGCCAGCGCCAATTTCCTGCGCCGCTGCAGTCACTACTTCGATCAGGAAACGTGCGCGATTCTCAATGCTGCCACCGTAGGCGTCGCTACGTTTGTTCGAGCCATCGCGCAGGAAGGCATCCAGCAAATAGCCATGCGCACCGTGGATTTCGATACCGTCGAAGCCGGCTTCGATTGCGCGGCGCGCAGTCTGGCGGAAATCATCGACGATGCCGGCGATTTCGCCAGTCTCCAGTGCGCGCGGCACCGAGGTATCGGTGTAGCCAATGCCGGGGATGAAGGTTTTGGCTTCGGCGCGGATGGCCGACGGCGCTACCGGTGCCTGTTCACCCGGCTGGAAGGCGCTGTGCGACATGCGGCCGGTATGCCATAGCTGCACCGCGATCTTGCCGCCACGGGCGTGTACCGCATCGGTAACCTTTTTCCAGCCTGCAACCTGCTCCGCGCTATGCAGGCCGGGCGTGGCGTAATAGCCCTGCGCCTGCACCGATACCTGGGTTGCCTCGGTGACGATCAGCCCGGCAGCGGCACGCTGAGCGTAATACTCCACTGTCAGCGCGCCCGGCACGTTGCCAGCCTCGGCGCGGTTGCGCGTCAGCGGCGCCATCACCACGCGGTTGGCCAGTTCGATGTCACCGATTTTCACCGGCTGAAACAATGCGTCGGCAGAACGGATTTCGTTGCGATGAGTCATTACCTGCTCCTTGCGGTTCATTAATCGGTCACGCGATATGACCGGTCGTCTTGGATTGAGTCAAAAAAATCGGCAGCCTGCTGGCGCCGGATACTGCATTCCCCTCCGCATCAGACACGGGGAAAAAAATGCTCGAACATCAATTTGATACACAAACGTACCGGCTCGATCGAATTCTCGATCTTCATCCGCAGCAGCGCGCCTTCCCAGCCGCTCCAGAAGAAACCGGTCATCTGCTCCGCCGTCAGGTCGGTACGCACCGAGCCGTCCTGCTGCCCCTGGCGCAGCAGCTCGGCAAACTGCCGGTTCCATGACCCGGTGACCTTGCGCAGCGTTTCGCGACACAACTCGCTCGATTCGCTGATTTCCGCCGCCAGATTGCCCAGCAAGCAGCCGGTACGGCTCTCACAGCATTCATGGTACTCGGTGAAATGCTCATAAGTGTGGCGCAACGCCGCCAGCGGTTGCGCCGGCGCACTTGCCATGCTGCTGGCCCAAGCCTTGCCGTAGAAGTCGGCATAACTGCGGATGATCTCTGCGCCGAAATCCTCTTTGCTGGCGAAATAATTGTAAAACGACCCCTTCGGCACTCCGGCAGCATCGGTAATATCCTTGATGCCGGTGGCGTTGTATCCCCTCTGGCCAAACAGCGCCATGCCGCCTTCAATCAAGCGGGAACGGGTGTCTTCACTGCGGGCTGCTCTACTCATGAGTCAAACTATATGACCAGTCGTCTTGGATGTCAAAAACATTTTCTGCCGTTGATTCCGCTATTGCCGCTCACGGGTTGCGCCAGTTGACCGGAGCGCCGCACCCGCCCTGGCCTGACAAAAAACCGCAGATAAAACCGAGCCATGCCGATGGTGTCAGCCGCCCGGCAGCGGCAGTCGCGCCACCCGCGCTTCGAATTCGGCAAAGCGCTTGTCCAGCTTGTGCAGCTCATCCTGCTTTTCCACATCCGGCAGGAACGAATAGCGGATGCTGTTGTACACCGTCTGCTTCAGTTGCGTGTACGACGGCCGGTAGCGGCTGGTGTACAGCAGGTATTCGTGACTCAGGTTGTTGCGCGACACCCCGGCGTCGTCGGTGGCGATCACGAACGGCACCTTGTGGCTCATGTACAGTGACAGCGGATGGGCCTCATTCTTGACGCCGAGAATGAACGCATTGCTGGTCAGCGCAATCTCGACCACCGTCTTGCGCTGCCGCATGATATCAAGCAAGCCCGGTGCATCGGTTTCGTGGGCGATATCGACGCCATGGCCGATGCGGTTCGCCCCGGCTACCAGCACCGCTTCACGGATATGCGAACGCAATCCTTCCGGCGGCACCATGCCAAGGGTCAGCTCACCGGCGTGCATTGCCAGCTTCATGCCGGGGAAGCGTTGTTTGAGAAAAGCGAACATTTTCATGTGCAGGCTGTAATCGCGCATTGCCACGTAGCCATTTTCCGGGCCGACGATATTGATGCCAACGATTAGCGGGCTGCGGCTGGCAGCGGCAAACGAGGTATACAGGCTGCTGAAGACCTTGGCCGGCGAGCTGTTGCGCGACACGTAGGACTGAAAGCGCAATTTGAAGCCGGGATCGTCGATCCCGCCGGCGGCGTCTTCCAGCATCTTCAGGTAGGCGTCGAGCCTGGCGGCCGTATCGGCATCGCCAGCAAGCAGTTCGAAGCCTCGTGTCAGCGCCTCACCGAGCTGCTGCTCGGAAGCAGCGCGGCCGAGACCATTGAGCAATGTTGCCAGCTCCGGCTTGTCGACCGATGGCCCGCCTTTGAGCATGGTTTCCAGATAACCGACATTCTCCGCCTGCGCCCGCGCTTTCAGCTCGCGCAACCCCTGCCGGTAATCGACAGTGGAAATATCGCCAAAATAGCCGAAAGTGTCGAAGAACTGCTGATCTGGCGGGCGCTGCTCGTGAAAATGGTTGCCGTAATCCTTGTCGGACCAGCGCTGCAGCAGCTCGCGATAGAAATGGTTATCCTGGTGCGCCGCCTCGGCCGATACGCACAAGCTGCGCGCAGCATCGCCCAGCGCCTGCGGTCTGGTTTCGATGCGATATTTTTCGATCTTCAAAGCTGCGTCACTGTGGCGGTAAATGCAGTAATTCTGCGCCGCCACCCAATCCAGATAGGTTTCGGCGTAGATGGCACCGGAGTAGTGATGATGCAGGTCGCCCCCCTTGGGCAACATATTGGTGAACAGAGTCAATTCCGCCAGGCGCGGGGTTTGCGCGGCTAGCAACCGGGCATAATATCTGCCCGCGGCCAGCCGGTTGTGCTGCCGATCGGTAGCTACCTCACGCCCCGCAGCCTGCCCGGCTGTCAGCAGGCACAACATTGCCAGCCAGATTCTGAACGCCATCCAATGTCTCCCGGTAATTGGTTTGCCATTGCCGGTTGCCTGACCGGCTTGCCGCCACACTAATCAAAGGTTTAGTTAAAGTGGGAGCCAGTTTCAATGCCGCCGGAGGGTTCCCGCGGCCTCGGCCGCCGCGCGGGCGGATAGTCCTGCAAGCCAATACCAGAGCGGCCTGCAGCCATGCCTGCAGGCCAATGGCAGAGCGCCTTGCAGGCATGCCCGCTGGCGGCGCAATCAAGAGGCGGTTGCCGTTTGTTGCCCTGCTCGACTACCGGTTCCGGCTGCGCAGACCTCGGTGAAAGGTGCCGGGCAATCCTGGTGCGCAGGGCGCCAAGTCAATACCACAGCCATTTCCACTTGAATGTGAAGTGCAGCGTGCGATAATAGCGCAAAACCTTGGGCCCCCGATGAAGCTGCCTCTGTCTCTGCGTTTACTGCCACTGTTGACCCTTGTTTCCACTGTTGCTGCCGACGGGCTGCCGCCTACTCGCCTGAGTGAGCGCCAGGATGTGCAGGCTTTCATTGCGCAGATGGTGCAGAAGCACGATTGGGATCGACAGAATCTGGTCGATCTGTTCGATGCAGCCAACCTGCGCCCGGGCATCGTTGCCGCGCTCGACAAGCCGTCAACTTCGCGCGCCTGGTACCAGTTCCACCCCAACTTCCTGACAGCGGAGAAAACCCGCGGCGGTGTGGCATTCTGGCACAGGCACAGGGAATGGCTGACCAAGGCACGGGAAAAATATGGCGTGCCGGAAGAAGTCATCATTGCCATCATCGGCGTCGAAACCGACTATGGCAAACACCTCGGGCACTATCGTGCATTCGATGCGCTGACGACGATTGCATTTGAATACCCGCGCCGCGCCGAGTATTTCCGTCAAGAACTGGAGCAATTCCTGTTGCTGGCGCGCGAGGAAAATGTCGATCCGCTGACCTTGCAAAGCTCCTATGCCGGTGCGCTGGGCTGGCCGCAGTTCATGCCGGGCAGCTTTCGCAGCTATGCCGTTGATTTTGACGAAGATGGCATACGCGACATCTGGAAAAACCCGGTCGATGTCATTGGCAGCATTGCCTACTATTTCAGCAAATTCGGCTGGCAGCGCGACGATGCAATCGTGCAGGAAGCCAGTGCCGACGATGGAGTACTCGACACGCTGGCGGCGGAAAAATTCAACCTCAAATATACGGTTGGCGAACTGCAGCAGATGGGCATCAAGCCACTGCAACCGCTCGACGCACAGCAAAAGGCGCTTGCATTCAATCTGGAGACGGCACCAGGACATTTTCAGGCATGGCTTGGCCTGAATAACTTTTATGTCATCACCCGCTACAACAAGAGCATCAACTATGCAATGGCGGTGACACGACTCAGCCAGTCGATTGGCGCAGCATACCGCGCATCGGAAGCCGGGCAGCAGCCCGATGGCACCAAAACAAAACGCCGCTGATCTGTGGCGTTTGTTTTATGTATTGCCAACCATCAATTTTCATCTTCCACTACCGGCACAATCGGCGCAGCTGCATGCGGCTGCAGTAGCGGAGTATCGAGCGCTCCGCTGACGCCGAGCGACATTGCCAGCGGGTTGACCGGGCTCTTCAGACGCACCTGCAGGTTACCATTCCATTGCGCCTTGCTGTTCAGCACCACATTCCCGGTTGCAGTGAGCAGGCCGGATTGCAGGCTGATTGCGGAAAAACGCAGACTGTGATCGCGGGCATCCAGAGTCAACGTCATGTCGTCAAAGCGCGTCTTGCCGCCACGCAACCCCTCGCCCGACGGACTGTTGTAACGGATGGCGGTAATCAGGTCGAAATTGTTCACACTGCCATCGTGTACGCTAACCCGTACCTGGGTTTGCGGCCGGGACGGAATATCTTCCAGGTAGCGGCCACTGGCAACAAAGCTGCCGTCGGCAACTATCCGGCCGGAAGCATTGGTATGCGGACTGACCGCCAGAGTCAGCGGCTCTGCCTGCAGATTGTTGAGGCGATACTTGCCCAGCAGGCGCCACTGGTCGTTGAAGAACAGACGGGCGCTGCCGGTTAGCGTGCCGCCATAAAGCACGCCGCGGATGTCGTTGAAGTCGATCGCATCGGAATTGCCAATGCCAATTATGGTAAGCGAGCTAAAGCGCAGATCCTCCGCCCCTGGTATTGCCCAGCCCTGGGTATCAAAACTGTATTTATATTTACCGCCTTCATAGGGCTCGATGCCCAGTGTCGCAGCCTGCCCTTCCTGCGATAGCAGGAACTGCTGGAACTGGCCTTGCTTGCTGATATTCAGCTGGGCGTTGAACGGGCCGAAAGTCGCCCGGGTCATGCGAACCCGTGCATTGTTGAACATCATCTGCCGCACCAGGTAATGCTGATCCTGTTGCATGCCCTTGATCAGATCCGGCCCCAGCAATACGAATGCCTGGCTGACCGAGGCATCTTCCAGCGTCAGGTTCTTGATGCGTTTACCGCCGCCTAGCCACGAAAGATAGTCCGGTGCCACGACTACGCGAGCAATCTCCGCCTGCCGCTCCGGCCCGATTCGCACGTTACCCAGCACAACCTGGGGAAAAGGCATGTAGGCGACACTGATTTCTCCGATTTGTACCGGCAGTCGCAACAGGGTTGAAAGCGATTTCTGCAATTGCGGTATATACAGATTCAGCGGGTACAGCAGCGGAAATACCAGCATCAATACAACCAGAAATAAAACGGCTCCGAGAACGATTTTTATAAATTTCATCCAATGCAGACCTAAAATTGATTTTAGCTATTGACCCGAAGCGGCCAACTCATTATTATACGCACCTCATTTGATCCCCGATAGCTCAGTCGGTAGAGCGACGGACTGTTAATCCGCAGGTCCCTGGTTCGAGTCCAGGTCGGGGAGCCAAATCAAATGCAGCTATATTTCACCAATATAGCACCCAGCTTGAAAAATGATGTTCCCCGATAGCTCAGTCGGTAGAGCGACGGACTGTTAATCCGCAGGTCCCTGGTTCGAGTCCAGGTCGGGGAGCCAAACCTCCTGTAGTACACTCCAAAGTAAAATCGATCGAACAGGTCG
>CALMFQ010000494.1 GCA_937863215.1 uncultured Pseudomonadota bacterium | reverse complement strand
CCCAGCAACCGGTAGATCGGTCCGACGAATACGCCGTAAAGATCGTCGAAGGCACTGGACGGATGGAATTGCTCGCGGTTCAGCAACATCATCCACACCGCCCGCTGTGCCGGTTCGAAGCCGACGCGCGCGAGTGCGAGCGTGGTATCGAGCAGCGCCTGTTCGACTGCTGTGCGGTCCGGTGTTTGCGCCAGCAGCTGGCGCACTGCGCTCAGCACCGGCTGCATGCGCTCGGCGCTGGCGCTGGCCAGCTGGCCGGCGACGGCGCGGTACACGCCTTCCTTGCCGCCGAAATGATAGGGAATGGCGGCCTGATTGACACCGGCGGTTTCCGCCAGCTGGCGCGTGGTGACCGCGTCGTAGCCGTACTGGCCGAACAGCCCGATGCCGGCTTCGATCAGGCGTTTGCGTGTGTCTTCGGCGCGCGGATCGGCGTTGGGCATTGCGTCACACCTGCGTCTGCGTTACCGCACGGCGGAAGCGCAGCAGCGCCAGGGTGAAAAACAGTGCGCCGATGCCGACCATGGCAAGCAGGTCCGGCCATACGGCTTCCAGCCCGGTGCCGCGATACAGAATGCCTTGCGCCAGCCGCACAAAATAGGTAGTCGGTGCGCCGAGCATGATGTCCTGCACCAACAGCGGCATGCTTTCGCGCGGAGTTACGCCGCCCGACAGCAGTTGCAGCGGAATGATGCTGAGCATGAACAGCAGGCCGAACTGCGGCATCGAGCGTGCCAGGGTGCCGAGAAAAATGCCGATCGACGCCGCCGAGAACAGATACAGCGCCGCACCGCCGAGAAACAGCGGTACCGAGCCAGCCACCGGCACCTGCAGAATGCCGCGCACCACGCCGTTCAGCGCCAGCGAAGTGCCAAGCAGCACGATCAGGCCGTTGGCCCAGATCTTTGCCAGCATGATTTCGAACGGTGCCAGCGGCATCACCAGCAGGTGCTCCAGCGTGCCGTGCTCGCGCTCGCGGATGAACGCCGCACCGACCAGGATGATGGTCAGCATGTTGACGATATTGATCACTTCCATCACCCCGCCAAACCAGTAGCCGATCAGGTTCGGGTTGTAGCGCACCCGGGTGTCGAGCAGGATTGGCGGTTCGTTACCATCGCGCCGCCCGCTCAGGTATTCGTTGATCTCGGCAACGAAAATCGCGCGAATGTAGCCAGCGCCGATGAATGACTGACTCATGCTGGTGGCGTCGATATTGAGCTGGATCGCCGGGCGCCGGCCGGCGTTCAGGTCCTGCTGGAAGTTGGCCGGGATGACGATGGCGAAAGTAACCTGACCGTGATCCAGCACCCGGTCCATCCGGTTGAACTCGATGTGTTGCGCCGGCTTGAAATATGGCTGAGTCAGCGCGCCGATCAGCCGTTGCGACAGCGGCGAGCGGTCTTCGTCGACCACCGCCACCGGCGCATTGTGCAATTCCTGGCTAACACCCTTGGCGGCGGCGTAGATCGCGCCGGTAAACGCCCACACGATCAGCACCAGCAGCACCTTGTCGGCCCACAGGCTGCGCAGCTCTTTCAGGCCGAGGCGGTAGATGTTGACCATTGACCGCTGCATGTCAGGCCTCCTGCTTCGGCAAGCGCGCCACTGCGGCGGCGGTCAGCAGCGGAATGAACAGCGCCAGCGCGGTGAATTGCCAGGCCAGATCGGCAAAGCCGAGCGCCTTGGTGAAAATACCGCGGCACAGCACCAGAAAATACGATGCCGGGAATGCCTGGCCGATCCAGTAGGCAGCGTGCTCCAGCGAGCCGACCGGCGTGGTCAGGCCGGAAAACTGGATGGTCGGCAGCATGGTCAACAGCGCGGTGCCGAACAGTGCGGCGATCTGGGTGCGCACGAAAGTGGAGGTCAGCAGGCCGATTCCGGTGGTAACGGTGACATACAGCAGCGTGCCGACGCTCAGCGCCAGCAGGCTGCCCTTGACCGGCACCCCGAATACCAGCACCGCCTGCAACAGCAGCAGGAAATAGCTGAACATCGACACCGCCACATACGGCAGCTGTTTGCCGAGCAGGAATTCCAGCCGCGTTACCGGGGTGACGTAGAGATTGGTGATCGAGCCCAGCTCCTTTTCGCGCACCACGCCCAGCGCCATCAGGATTGCCGGGATGAAGATCAGCAGCATCGGGATCACCGCCGGCACCATGGCGTAGATGCTGCGGAAATCCTGGTTGTAGCGGTAGCGCGAGGCGATATCGGTCGGCAGAAGTTGCGGCCGGTTGCCGCTGACTTCGGTAACCAGATCGGCAATGTACTGCAGGTGCAGCCCTTGCAGATAGCCGCGCGCGGTTTCGCCACGGAACGGCAGTGCGCCATCGACCCAGGCGCCGATTTGCGGCTGGCGGTTGAGGCGCAGGTCGCGGCCGTAGCCGGGTGGAATCTCCAGCGCCAGCGACAGCTCGCCGCTGGCCATGCGTCGCTCCAGTTCGGCGCTGTCGCGCAATGCCGGCTGCTGCATAAAATAGCGCGAGCCGGCGATGTTCTGGATGTAGTCGCGCGACTCGGGTGACTGGTCGCGGTCGAGCACGGCGAAGCGCAGGTTTTCCACGTCCATCGAAATGCCGAAGCCGAGCACGAACATCAGCAGTACCGAGCCGATCAGCGCGAATGCCAGCCGGATCGGGTCGCGCAGCAATTCCAGCGATTCGCGCCAGGCAATACCGAGCAGCCGCTGCAGGCTGAAACGCGCGGTAGCGGCATGCCGCGTGTTGCGCGGCTGCGGTGTGGGTGGCGCGGCCGGTGTTTCGGTCACAGCGGGGCGGCTGGCAGCCTGCTCCAGATAACCGATGAACGCCGCTTCCAGACTGGCGGCGCCGCTTGCCGCCTGCAGCGCCGCCGGGGTATCGCTGGCGAGCACGCGGCCGGCGTGCATCAGCGAGATGCGGTCGCAGCGTTCGGCCTCGTTCATGAAATGGGTGGAGATGAAAATGGTCACCCCCTGCTGGCGCGACAGTTCCACCAGCAGCGCCCAGAACTGGTCGCGCGCCACCGGATCGACGCCGGAGGTCGGCTCGTCGAGGATCAGCAACGTCGGTTGGTGCACTACCGCTACCGCCAGCGACAGCCGCTGGCGGATGCCGAGCGGTAAATCGGCCGCCGGCATTGCCGCATACGGCGCCAGCCCGAAGCGTTCGGTCAGCTCGGCGATGCGCGGGCCGATGCGTTCGTGCGGCAAGTGGAACAGCCGCGCGTGCAGGTCGAGGTTCTGCGCCACGCTCAGCTCGCCGTACAGCGAAAACGCCTGCGACATGTAGCCGACCTGGCGCCGCGTATCCAGGTTGCCGGCATCGACTACTTTGCCAAACAGCCGGGCGGTGCCGGAAGTAGGAGGCAGCAGGCCGGTGAGCATTTTCATGGTGGTGGTCTTGCCGCAGCCATTGGAGCCGAGGAAACCGAAAATCTCGCCGCGGCCGATGGTGAAGCTGACATTGTCGACTGCGGTAAAATCGCCGAAGCGTTGTGTCAGGCCGGATGCATCGATTGCCCAGCCGTCGTCGTCGCATTGCCGTGGCGGAATCACCAGCGAGCTGTGGCCGCGCCGCCGCTCTTCCGGCAGCAGGCGGATGAATGCCTGCTCCAGCGTGCTACTGCCGGTTTGGGCCTTGAGTTCGGCGGCGCTGCCGCTGCCGACGACACGGCCGCCGTCCATTGCCACCAGCCAGTCGAAACGCTCGGCTTCTTCCATGTAGGCGGTGGCGACCAGCACGCTCATTCCCGGCCGGCGCGCGCGGATCGAGTCGATCAGTTCCCAGAACTGGCGGCGCGACAGTGGATCGACGCCGGTGGTCGGTTCATCCAGGATCAGCAGATCGGGATCGTGTACCAGCGCGCAGCACAGCCCGAGCTTCTGCTTCATGCCGCCCGAGAGCTTGCCGGC
>CALMFQ010000493.1 GCA_937863215.1 uncultured Pseudomonadota bacterium | reverse complement strand
ACCTACAGGATTCCCGGGGGCATTGCCCTGCAAGCCGCTCTGGTATTGCCTCGCAGGCCGGTCTGCAGGCCGCTTCCAGAGCCGCACGCAAGGCAATGCCCGGTGTACCGCCGGCACAGCGGTTTTTATGCTTATTGCATATGTGCTTGATTTGCAAAGATAAAGCTTGTGTTATCCCGCTCGGCCTGTACAATCGCCGCTCCCGTGCGCCTTGCCAATCAGCGCAGCGGGCCTTGTTTTTCATCGTGATCGCCCGATCCTTCACGCTGTCTGCCTCGATTGGCGTCGCCTCGCGCGACAGGCCGTCGCAGGAAATACACATTGTCTACCGAACAGAACTTTGCCAGCCTCGGGCTGGCGCCAGCCATTTTGCAAGCCATTGCCGAAACCGGCTACAGCACGCCGACGCCGATCCAGGCGCAGGCCATCCCGTTGGTGCTGAAAGGCGGCGACTTACTCGCTGCGGCACAGACCGGCACCGGCAAGACCGCCGGCTTTACCCTGCCGATCCTGCATCTGCTGAGCAGCAACCCGAAAATTCCCAATCCCGGCAAGCCGCGTTGCCTGATCCTGACGCCGACGCGCGAACTGGCGGCGCAGGTGGAAGAATCGGTACAAACCTACGGCAAGCATCTGCCGCTGAAATCGATGGTGATGTTCGGCGGCGTCAACATCAACCCGCAGACCAAACAGCTGCGTGGCCGGGTCGATATCCTGGTCGCCACGCCGGGCCGGCTGCTGGATCACGTCGGGCAGAAATCGCTCGACCTGTCCGGCATTGAAATCCTGGTGCTGGACGAAGCCGACCGCATGCTCGACATGGGCTTCATCCGCGATATCCGCAAGATACTCGCGCTGTTGCCGGCCAAGCGGCAGAACCTGCTGTTCTCGGCGACTTTCTCCGACGAGATCAAGGCGCTGGCCGATGGCCTGCTGACCAACCCCGGCTGTGTCGAAGTAGCGCGGCGCAACACCGCGTCCGAGCTGGTCGAGCAGAGCGTGCATCTGGTGCCGCAGGGGCACAAGCGCGACCTGCTCAGCCACCTGATCCGCAAACACAGCTGGACCCAGGTACTGGTGTTCACCCGCACCAAACACGGTGCCAACCGGCTGGCGGAAAAACTCGACAAGGACGGCATTCCGGCGATGGCGATTCACGGCAACAAGAGCCAGAACGCCCGCACCAAGGCTCTGGCCGAATTCAAGGCCGGCAGCCTGCCGGTGCTGGTAGCCACCGACATCGCCGCGCGCGGGCTGGATATCGACCAGCTGCCGCAAGTGGTCAATTTCGAGCTGCCGAACGTGGCGGAAGACTACGTGCACCGCATCGGTCGCACTGGCCGCGCCGGCGCAACCGGCGCCGCGGTATCGCTGGTCGATAACGACGAAATCAAGCTGCTCAGCGGTATCGAGAAACTGATCAAGAAATCGATTCCGCGTGTGACTGCCGAAGATTTCGTGCCGCCAAGCCGCGAAGCCGTTATCGCCGATGCCAAGAGCGACGAACGCCCGCCGCTGCGCAGCGGCCGTGGCCAGCCGCGCCAGGGACAGCGCTCACTGCAGGGCCAGCCACGTCAAGCCCAGGGCCAAAGCCAGCCGCGTCAGCCGCAAGGCCAGAGCCAGCCACGCCAGGCGCAGGGTCAGAGTCAACCGCGCCAGCCACAAAGCCAGGGCCGCAGCAATCCGGGGAACGCCGCCACTGGCGGCCGGACTCAG
>CALMFQ010000492.1 GCA_937863215.1 uncultured Pseudomonadota bacterium | reverse complement strand
GAGCTGGAAGCTGCCGGCGTATCGGTGGCCAAACGCCTGAAGATTTCCGAAGCCTGCCCGTTGATCCTGCCTTACCACAGTGCCATCGATCTGGCGCGCGAGGCGGCCAAGGGTGCCGGCAAGATCGGCACCACAGGTCGCGGCATCGGCCCGGCTTACGAAGACAAGGTGGCGCGTCGCGCCATCCGTGTGCAGGATCTGTTCCATCGCGAACGTTTTGCCGCCAAGCTGGGTGAGGTGCTGGATTATCACAACTTCGCCTTGAAGCACTATTACAAGGTTGACACCGTTGATTTCCAGAAAACGCTGGATGAAACGCTGGCACTGGCCGAGCGCATCAAGCCGATGGTGGCCGATGTGTCGCGCACCTTGTACGACATGAGCCAATCCGGCAGCAGCCTGCTGTTCGAAGGTGCGCAGGGTACGCTGCTGGACATCGACCACGGCACCTATCCGTTCGTGACTTCGTCCAACTGCAGCGCTGGCGCGGCTGCACCGGGTGCCGGCGTGGCACCGCAGATGCTGCAATACGTATTGGGTATCACCAAGGCCTACACCACCCGCGTTGGCTCCGGCCCGTTCCCGACTGAGTTGTTCGACGAAACCGGCCAGTACCTGGCGACCCGCGGCCACGAATTTGGCTCGACCACCGGCCGTGCGCGTCGTTGCGGCTGGTTCGATGCTGCTGCACTGAAGCGCTCGATCCAGATCAACGGCGTATCCGGCCTGTGTGTGACCAAGCTGGACGTAATGGACGGCATGGAAACCATCAAGCTGTGTACTGGTTACGAGTGGGATGGTCAGCAGAGTGATATCCTGCCGGTCGGCGCCGAGTCGTTGTCGGAATGCCAGCCGATCTACGAAGAGCTGCCGGGCTGGACTGGCACCACCGTCGGCATCAAGCGCTATGAAGACCTGCCGGAAAACGCCAAGCGTTATCTGAAGCGGATTGAAGAAGTGTGCGGCGCGCCGGTTGATATCATTTCGACTGGTCCGGATCGCGACGAGACGATCGTCCTGCGTCATCCTTATAAAGGCTGAGCCTTGCCGCTGCGGCGGTAACGAAAAAACGGCATCCAAATGGATGCCGTTTTTGTTTGCCTGTTTTAAACCGGCCTGCAGCCCAATACCAGAGCGGCCTGCAGGGGCCGCGCCAGTATTGCTCTGCAGCCTGGTTTTATTTGACGCGCATGCCCGGTTTGGCGCCATCGTCCGGGTTGAGGATATACAGCCCGCCATCGCCGCCCGCCGCCAGCACCATGCCTTCGGACATGCCGAACTTCATCTTGCGCGGCGCCAGGTTGGCGACCATCACTGTCAGTTTGCCGACCAGGTCTTCCGGCTTGTAGGCCGACTTGATGCCGGCGAACACCTGGCGGGTTTCGCTGCCGATATCCAGTTGCAGTTGCAGCAGTTTGTCAGCACCTTGCACGTGTTGCGCATCGACAATGCGGGCAATACGCAGGTCGATTTTGCTGAAATCGTCGATGGAAATGGTGTCGGCCACCGGCGGGATTTCGTAAGCCGGCGCTGCAGTTGCCGCCGGCGCTGGCGCCAGCGATTGTTTGTTGGCTTCCAGCAACGCATCGACCTGCTTCTGCTCGACCCGCGTCATCAGGTGCTGGTAGGCGTTGATGGTGTGCTCCTGCAGCAGACTGTCGGCATCGCTCCAGCCCAGCGCCGGAATATTGAGGAAGGCTTCAACATTGGCTGCCAGCTTCGGCAGCACCGGCTTCAGGTAGATGGTCAGCAGGCGGAACAGGTTGATACAGGTGCTGCACACCTCATGCAGCCTGGCTTCCATGCCTTCCTGCTTGGCCAGCTCCCACGGTTTGTTTTCGTCAACGTACTGGTTGGCCATATCGGTCAGCGCCATGATTTCGCGCACCGCCCGGCTGAATTCGCGTGCCTCGTACAGTTCGGCGATTTCCTTGCCGGCGATCTGGATCGAGCGCAGCAGTTCCGATTCCGGCAGCTTGGCCAGCTTGCCGCCAAAACGCTTGGCGATGAAGCCGGCAGAGCGGCTGGCGATATTGACGAATTTGCCGACCAGATCGCTGTTGACGCGGTTGATGAAGTCTTCCAGGTTCAGGTCGGCGTCTTCGATGCGGGCGTTCAGCTTGGCGGCGAAGTAATAACGCAGCCATTCCGGGTTCAGCCCCTGCTGCAGGTAGCTTTCGGCGGTAATGAACGTGCCGCGCGATTTGGACATCTTGGCGCCATCGACGGTGAGGAAGCCGTGCACATTCAGTGCTGTCGGCGTGCGGTAGCCGGAGTATTTCAGCGTGGCTGGCCAGAACAGCGCGTGGAAGTAGAGGATGTCCTTGCCGATGAAGTGGTACAGCTCGGCAGTCGAATCCTTGCCCCAGAAATCGTCGAAATTGACGCCGATGCGGTCGAACAGGTTCTTGCTCGATGCCATATAGCCGATCGGCGCATCCAGCCAGACGTAGAAATATTTGCCCGGTGCCTCCGGAATTTCGAAGCCGAAGTAGGGCGCATCGCGCGAAATGTCCCAGTCCTGCAGCCCGGCTTCCAGCCATTCCTGCATCTTGTTGCGTGCTTCCGGCTGCAGGTGGCCCGGTTCGGTGGTCCACTGCTTGAGGAAATCCTGGCACTGGCCGAGTTTGAAGAAGAAGTGTTCCGAATCGCGCAATTCCGGTGTCGCGCCGGATACCGCCGAATACGGGTTTTTCAGTTCGGTCGGGCTATAGGTGGCGCCGCAGCTTTCGCAGTTGTCGCCGTATTGATCCTTGGCACCGCATTTCGGGCATTCGCCCTTGATGAAGCGGTCCGGCAGGAACATCTGTTTGGCCGGGTCGTACAACTGGCTGATGGTGCGGCTTTCGATCTTGCCGTCGGCTTTCAATGCCTTGTAGATGCCGTAGGCGAAGTCGCGGTTTTCCGGCGAGTTGGTCGAGTAGTAGTTGTCGAAACCGACGTGGAAGCCGGTGAAATCGCGCAGATGTTCGCCGTGCACCCGCTCGATCAGTTGTTCCGGGGTGATGCCCTGTTTCTCCGCCGACAGCATGATCGGCGTGCCGTGGGTGTCGTCGGCGCAGACGTAATAACACTCGTGGCCGCGCATTTTCTGGAACCTTACCCAGATATCGGTCTGGATATATTCGACCAGGTGGCCAAGGTGGATGGCGCCGTTGGCGTAAGGCAGGGCGGACGTGACCAGAATGCGACGAGTGTGCGGCATGATTTCCCAGTGTGATCGATAGTCAGGCAAGGGCGGAATTATAACGTCTGCGGCCGGCACCGCGAAACCCGGCGCAATGGTCTATACCGCAAACTGCATTGCGTCACGAACGGAGCGGGTTTTGGACAAGCAAAAAGCCAGATTGGCGATGTGGCTGCCGTTGCTGGTAACCATTGTCGGCCTGACGATCAGTGTGCTGGCGGAACGCCGGGTGGAGGAGCAGAACCTCGATAGCGCGCAGATTCGTTTCGAGCAGGCGACCGCCGGCGTGGTGGAGAAGCTGAACGAGCGCTTCAAACGCTACGAAATGGGCCTGAATTCGGTGCGCTCGCTGGTGTTGCGCAATCCGGAGCAGATCGAGCGTGCCGATTTCATTGCCGCCCTGCAACAGGGGCGCTTGATCGAGGATTTTCCCGGCGCGCTGGGCATCGGCCTGATTCGCCATATCCAGCCAGCGGAGCAGGATGCCTTTTTGCTCTGGGCAAAACGGCATGTCAGCCCTGATTACCGCATTCACCAAATCGATGCGCATGACGGCGCACAGTTCCCCATCATCCTGATCGAGCCGCTGGCGGCCAATCTGCCGGCGCTCGGATTTGACGTTGCGTCCGAAACTTTGCGTCGTCATGCAGCCCTGGCGGCTGTGGCGACGGGCAAGACCACGCTGACCGAGCCGGTGCATCTGGTGCAGGAAAAAAGCCGCCTCGGCTTCATGCTGATGGCGCCGATCTATCTGCTGAACCAGCCGCACGCCACACCACAGCAGCGGCAGGATGCGCTGTGGGGCTGGGCCTACGCGCCGCTGGTGATGGACCGGCTGATGGCGGATATTTTCGACAGCGGCCAGGATCAGCTGGCGCTGTCGGTATACGACATCGAAGCCGGTGGCCGCCATCATCTGTTTGGTATGTCCAGTGTGGCCGACGCGGGCAACGTGCCGCTGCACCTGTCGAAACGGCTGCAGCTGCGTGTCGGCGAACGCAACTGGGAGATTGCGATTGCCGCGCGCGAAGGCTTTTTCCGTGTCTTGAACCTGCGTTCCCCGGCATGGGTAATGGTGATAGGCGTAATCATCACGCTGCTGCTGGCGGGAATGATCTGGGCGCTGAATCGCACCCGTGTGCAAGCGCTGCGCGATGCCGGGCAGGCAGCCGATTCGCTCAAGTCAAGCGAGAAGCGTTTCGAGCAGATGGTAACCCGCGTACCGGGGGCGTTCTACCAGTTCGTGGTGCATCCGGACGGCAGTCAGGTGTTGAGTTACATGAGCCCCAAAGTCAGCGAGATGTTCAACGTCGAAATCAATTCGCACGAAGAATTCATGCAGCTGATGTATCCCGATGACCGGCAGCGCTGGCTGGAGCTGTTCGACGATCCGCGTGATGGTGTGGTGCGGCAGTTCCAGGGACGCTTTCTGTATTTCGGCGATCTGGTCGCGTGGTGGCAGGCGTATTCGAGCCAGTCGGTGCTGGACAATGGCGATCGCGTGATCAACGGTTTGCTGTTCGATATCACCGAACGCAAGGAAATCGAGCACAGTCTGCAGGCGGCACAGCAACGGCTGGAGCTGGCCATTCGTACCGGTGGCATCGGCCTGTGGGATTGGCACGTGCCGAGCGGCAATGTTGCCTGCAATCAGCAGGCGGTCGATCTGCTCGGTTATGCGGAAGGGGAAATCGAACCGCTGATTTCGGCCTGGCAAAAGCTTGCGCATCCGGACGACGTTGCGCTGGTGAAAGCTGCGTTGCAGCGGCATTTCCGCGGTGAAACCGAACTCTACACATGCGACTACCGCTTGCTGACGCGTGCCGGTGAATGGAAATGGGTACGCGATGCCGGGCGTGTGATCGAAACCGATCCGGCCGGCAAGCCGCAGCGCATGCTGGGCACGCGTATCGATATCGACAATATGCGGCGCAAGGAAGAAGCGCTGACACACAGCCTGGCGCTGCATGACCTGATTTTCCAGCATGCATCGGTAGGTTTGGCGCTGACGCAGGGACGTAATTTTGTGCGCGTAAGCGCCCGCCTGGCGGAAATGCTGGGATATTCGGTGGCGGAGCTGGAAGGGCAGGCGACGCGCATCATGTATCCGGATGCCGAAGGCCATGCCGAAATCGGCCGGCTGATCAGCGAGGTCTTGCCGGGCGGACAGATGATCGACCACGAACTGAATCTGCTGCACAAGGATGGCAGGCTGTTCTGGGGGCGCCTGATGGGCAAGGCGATCGATTGCAACGATTTGTCCAAGGGCAGTATCTGGATCATCGAGGATTTTACCGAGCGCCGCCGCCGCGAAGAGCTGCTGGAGCAGGCGCGCGCCGATGCCGAAGCCGCCAGCCGCGCCAAGTCGGAATTCCTGGCGAACATGAGCCACGAAATCCGCACGCCGCTCAACGCGGTGATCGGCTTTACCTCCCTGCTGCTGGATACGGAGCAGAGCGAGACGCAGCTGGAGTTCACCCAGTCGATCCGTACAGCCGGCGAAGCCCTGCTGTCGTTGATCAACGATCTGCTGGATTTTTCCAAGATCGAGGCTGGCAAGATGGAACTGGAGACGATCGAGTTCGATCTGCGCACCACATTCGACGAAACGCTGGATATCGTTGCCGAAAAAGCCGGGCAGAAAAAGCTCGAACTGGTGTGCCTGGTGCAGCCATCGGTGCCGGAACGGGTGCTGGGCGACCCCGGCCGGCTGCGCCAGGTGCTGCTGAATCTGATCAACAACGCGATCAAATTCACCGCGGCCGGCGAGATCGTCATTCGCGTCAATACCGCGGCGCAGGCCGAGGCCGAGGTGCTGCTGCGGGTCGAGGTGCGCGATACCGGCATCGGTATTCCAGCCGATGTGCTGCCACGCCTGTTCTCCGCATTTTCGCAGGCGGATGCGTCCACCACACGCAAGTTCGGCGGTACCGGCCTCGGCTTGTCGATCTGCAAGCGCCTGGTCGAAGCAATGGCAGGTGTAATCGGTGTCGAGAGCACGGTCGGGCAGGGCGCGTGTTTCTGGTTCGAACTGCCGTTGCGCGTGGTCAGTGCTGCCAGCCAGGGTCCGTCGTTGCCGGTCGAGTTGCGCGGGCAACGGGTGATTGGCGTGGATGACAATGCCACCAATCGCGAGCTGCTGGCCATCCAGCTGGGCCGGATGGGCTTGCAGCCAACGATTCTGGCGACTGCCGACGAATTGCTGCAGACTCTGGAGAACGATCCTGCACCCTATGCGCTGGCGATTCTCGACATGCAGATGCCCAATCGTAATGGTATCGAGCTGGCCGAATCGATTCATCGGCTTGCCGCACATGGCCGGCTGCCGCTGGTCCTGCTGACCTCGTTGACCGTGGCCGGCCACGCGCGGCTGGCGCGTGAGGCGCATTTCTCCGCCTATCTCACCAAGCCGGTGCGCGAGCCGCAATTGCAGCAGTGCATCAACGAGGTGTTGCAGGTTGGTGGCAGCGAGAAGCCGGCCCCACTGGTGACGGTGCATTCGCTGGCAGAGCGCGAAGCGGCAGCCAAACCGCGGGTATTGCTGGCGGAAGACAACCCGGTCAACCAGAAGGTCGCGGTGCTGATTCTGGAAAAGCTCGGCTGCCGTATCGACGTTGCCTCGAATGGCCTGGAAGCCGTCGAGGCATTGCGCAAGTTTCCCTACGATATCGTGTTCATGGATTGCCAGATGCCGGAAATGGATGGCTACGAAGCCACCCGTGCGATCCGCGCCTTGCCCGGGCCGGCGGCTACGGTGCCGGTGATCGCGCTGACCGCCAATGCTTTCAAGGAAGATCAGGATCTCTGCTACGCCGCCGGCATGAGCGACTTCCTTAGCAAACCGGTTACCGCCAAGGGGCTGGAGGCCACGCTGGCCAAGTGGAAAGCGCCGCCGGCGGTGGTTGCCGCAGCCGATGCGGCGGCTGTGTCAGGCAATGAGATCGACAGCATTCGCAAGACGCTGGCCGATATGGCAGCAATGCTGGGCGACTCGATCGTCCCGGAAGTGCTGGCGCTGTTTCAGGCTACCGCCGACGAACTGTTGCCGGTGTTGCGCCAGGCAACGGCAGCTGGCGACTGGAGTTTGCTGGAGAAAACCGCGCATCGCTTCAAGGGTACGCTGGCGCAAATCGGCGCGCTCCAGGCCACCGAGCTGGCGGCGGCGCTGGAGGCTGCCGGGGTCAACCATAGCGGCGAAGGCTGTTTTGGCCGGATCGAACAACTGCGCGCGGTAACCGAGCAGATTCGTACCGAGTTCGCCAGCGCCTGAGCGCTGGCGGAGCCTGCCTCCAGGCCTTTGCTGTCAATCCCGGCCGAACAGCTGATGCCACAGCTGCATCACTGCCGCTCGCTGGCCATCCAGCTCGCTACTGTCGAATTGTGCGCTTTCCTGTTCGTTCAGCCGCTGTGCATGCTGATGCCGGCGGTAGCTGCGATACGCCTGGCGGCATTGCTCTGCCAGCGCCGCATCGATCAGCCCGCAATCCGCTGCCCGTTGCAGCAGAGCGATATTGCCGACATTTTCCGCCAGTGCCGGATGATCGGCAGAATGCGCCAGCACCAGATATTGCACCGCGAATTCGACATCGACGATACCGCCGCGGCCGTGTTTGATGTCGAAACCGCTTTTGCTGCCAAGCTTGTTGTCGAGCATCTTGTGGCGCATTGCGTGGATTTCGTCGCGCAGCTTTTCCCGGTCGCGCTGCAGCATCAGCACCTGTTGCTTGATCGCGGCAAACTGCTGGCCGACGTCGCGGTCGCCGGCGGCAAAGCGGGCGCGTGTCAGCGCCTGATGTTCCCATACCCAGGCATCGTGCTTCTGGTATTGATCGAATGCGGCAATCGAGCTGACCAGCAGGCCGCTGGCGCCATTCGGTCGCAAGCGCAGATCGACGTCGTACAGCATGCCGGCGGGTGTCAGCGTAGTCAGCCAGGTGTTGATGCGCTTGGCCAGCTTGGCGTAGTTTTCGCCGGCGCTGTCGTGTGTGTCGTCGTAAAGGAAAATGATGTCCAGGTCCGACGCATAGCCCAGCTCCTTACCGCCGAGCTTGCCGTAACCGACGATCGCGAACGCCGGCACATCGCGGTGCCTGCTGGCGAGGTTGGCCCAGCAGCAGCGCAGAGTCTGCTCCAGTATCAGATCGGCGAGGTCGGACAGATGGTCGGACAGTGTTTCCAGCGTCAGCAATCCGGCCAGATCCTGCGATACCAGGCGGAAAATCTGCGTGTGCTGGAAGTGGCGCAGGATGTCCATCTGCTGTTCGCTGTCGCCGGCAGCGTGATCCAGCTCCTGCGCCAGACGTGCGCCGAGTTCATCCCAGTGCGGTGCAGCGTACAACAGCCGGGCATCGAGCAGTTCGTCCAGCAGGATCGGGTGACGCGTCAGGTATCCGGATACCCAAGGGCTGGCGCTGTACAGCGTCGCAATGCGCTTCAGCGTTTGCGGGTGCTCTACCAGCAGCGACAGGTAGGCTTCACGGCGGCAGATGCTCTCGATCAGGCGCAGCATCCGCTCCAGCGTCTGCTCCGGGTTGGCAAAGCTGGCCGAAACTTCGATGATCGGCGGCAGCAGCCGGTCGAACTTGTGGCGGCTGCTTTCCGGCAGTTGCTGGTACTTGCCCGACGCACGCAGCTGCGCCAGCCGCAGACTGGCGCTTGCAGCGTCGCCGTAGCCAAGCTGCGTCAACCGGGCGATTGCGGCCTCGCTGTCGTCGATGTCGCTCCATAGCGCATCCAGCGGATGCTCGGCTTCGTCCTGTGGTGTGGTGAATACCTGCTCGAAGTGGCGTGTGACCTTGTTGCGGTGTCGATCCAGCTCGTTCAGCAGCGCGGCAAAATCGGCGTAGCCCATGGTTTCGGCAATCAACTGCCGGTCGGCATCGTTGCGCGGCAGGGTCTGGGTCTGGCCGTCGTCCAGATATTGCAGCCGGTGCTCCAGATCGCGCAGGAATACATAGGCCGCCTTCAGCTCGGCAACGGCATCGGCTGCCAGATACTGCCCCTCCGCCAGGTGGTCGAGCACCTCGCGCGTCGGACGGATCTGCAGCGCACGTTCGCGGCCGCCGCGAA
The DNA here is from genome assembly GCA_937863215.1 of uncultured Pseudomonadota bacterium. GTDB lineage: Bacteria > Pseudomonadota > Gammaproteobacteria > Burkholderiales > SCOH01 > CALMFQ01. The sequence goes on along the minus strand of CALMFQ010000492.1, from coordinate 11,554 downwards.
TCAGCTGGAACACCTGGGCGATGAACTCGATCTCGCGGATCCCGCCCGGGCCAAGCTTGATGTTGTCCTGCATTTCCTTGCGCGCCACCTCGCGCCGGATTTGCGAATGCAGGCTGCGCATCGAGCCGTAGGCACCGAAATCGAGATATTTGCGGAACACGAACGGACGCACGATCTGGTACAGACCATCGGTATCGCCGGACAATGCGCGGCCCTTGATCCAGGCGTAGCGCTCCCATTCGCGTCCCTGGCTGTGCAGATAGTTTTCCAGCGCGGCAAAGCTGGAAACCAGCGGGCCGCTGTCGCCGTAAGGCCGCAGGCGCATATCGACGCGGAACACGAAGCCATCCGCGGTCGCATCGTTCAGTGCCGCAATCAACTTGCGCCCGATCTGGGTGAAATATTCGTGATTGGATAGCTTGCGCGGGCCGTCGGTGTAGCCGTCTTCCGGATAGACGAAAATCAGGTCGATGTCGGACGAGACGTTCAGTTCAGCGCCACCGAGCTTACCCATGCCGACCACGATCAACTGCTGCGGTGCACCGGTTTCTTCGCCGATCGGCGTACCGTACGTTGCTGCCAGCGAGCGTTGCAGCCAGTCGTGGGCGAACGCAACCGTCAGCTCGGCCAGCCGCGTGGTGGTGCTGACCACTTCGTCCAGATCGGCCAGTCCCGCCAGATCGCGTGCGAACAGGCGTGCCATCACGCGCCGGCGCAGAGTGCGCAGCAGCGCTTTCAGCCGGTCATCGTCGGCTGCTACCGGCTGGCTGGCAAGCCAGTCTTGCATTGCCTGCAGATCGTAAGGGGTTTCCAGTGCGGCCCGTTCGCTTGCAACAAGCTGTGGGTCGGCGTGCTCCAGACGTTGCAGATAACGGCTGTGCGCCAGCGCAAATTCGAAGCCGCTGCTGGTGTCATTGAACTTGATCGGCATTACACGTTCCCACTGAGCGGAAAACCCCATTCTAGCAACGCGCAGGCGCGCTGCGCCTTGCATTTTGTTAAGCTTTCAGGTGAAGATTTGGCTATAATCCTGCCAAGAGGATAGGAAAATGAGCGTAAACGGAATCGATCAAATGCTGGGTGAATTGCGCGCGATGTCGGCAAAAGCCGCCAATGCGCCGTCTGCGCCCGCTTCCGGCGGAGCTGCGCCGGTCGATTTTGCCTCGCTGCTCAAGTCTTCCATCGATCAGGTCAATCAGGCGCAGCAGCAATCGCAAGCGATGCAGAAACAGTTCGAGCTCGGCGCACCGGATACCAACTTGCAAGACGTAATGGTTTCGTTGCAGAAAGCCAACATCTCCTTCGAAACCATGGTTCAAGTACGCAACAAGCTGGTATCCGCATACCAGGAAATCATGAATATCCAAGTTTGAGCGTAATTGAACTGAGTCTTTATGCCCGAAGCTTTGCGGCAGTTATTCGCTGCCATCCAGCAGAGATTTAACAGCCTTCAGAAAAATCAGCAAATAGCAGTGATGATCGGGATCGCTACCGCGGTAGCGCTGATTGTCGGTGCGGTGCTATGGACTTCGTCCACTCCCTATAAAATTCTTTTCAGCAATCTGTCCGACAAGGACGGCGGCGCCATAACCCAGGCGCTGCAGCAGATGAATGTCCAGTACAAGCTGGAATCCGGCGGGGTGATCAGCGTACCGGCCGAACAGGTCTACGATATCCGTTTGCGTCTGGCTTCGCAGGGACTGCCGAAGGGCGGCACGGTCGGTTTCGAGCTGATGGACAATCAGAAGCTCGGTGTCAGCCAGTTTTCCGAGCAGGTAAATTACCAGCGCTCGGTGGAAGGCGAACTGGCCAAATCGATCGAGTCGCTGGCATCGGTCGAAGCGGCACGTGTGCATCTGGCCATTCCGCGTACCACGGTGTTCCTGCGCGAACAGCAGAAACCATCCGCCTCGGTGATTCTTACCCTGCATGCCGGGCGGGTGCTCGATGGCGGGCAGATTGCCGGCATCGTGCATCTGGTATCGAGCAGCGTACCGGATTTGCCGGTGAAGAACGTCACCGTAGTGGACCAGAACGGCAATCTGCTCAGCAGCAGTATCGACGCAAACAACCCCGGTGGGCTGGATCCACGCCAGCTCAACTACCTGCGCAATGTCGAACATGGCTACGTGAAGCGCATCGAAGCCATTCTCGAGCCGATCGCCGGCAAGGATAACGTCAAGGCCGAAGTGACCGCGTTGCTGGATTTTGCCGAAACCGAGCAGACCTCGGAAAGCTATCGCCCGAATTCGCCGCCGGAAAAACAGGCCATCCGCAGCCAGCAGTCGCAGGAATCCATCAATGGCGAAGACAAGAATGCCGCCGGTGTGCCTGGCGCATTTTCCAACCAGCCGCCCGGCAACGCCACCGCTCCGATCACCCAGCCGCCCGGCCAGCGCGCCGGAGCTACAGCCACCGGCACAACGCCGGCATCGTCGCACAAGGAAGTGACGACCAACTACGAAGTCGATAAGACGGTGCAGCACACCAAACAGCCGGTAGGTACGATCAAGCGCCTGTCGGCCGCGGTGGTGGTGAATTACAAGCCGGTTGTCGATAAGGACGGCAAGTCCAGTTTCAAGGCTTATACGCCGCAGGAGTTGGCGCAGATCAACAATCTGGTGAAGGAGGCCATGGGCTACAATCAGCCGCGCGGCGACACTCTGAATGTGGTCAATGCCCCGTTCGCCGGCGCTACCGAGCCAAGCGGCACGGTGGACAAGCTGCTGGCCAACGCTTCTGCCAATTGGCAGCAGATATTCAAGAATGTGCTGATTGCTCTGGTCATTCTGTACCTGCTGTTCGGCGTGATCCGTCCGGCAATCCGTTACATGACCGCTCCGCCCGAGCCGGAGAAAATGCCGGAGGAAGAGCTGTCCGCCGGGCAGCGCGCCGAGATGGAAGCCGGCGATGCCACGCGGATGCAGGAAGAGGAGGCCGCACAGGCGCTTGCCAGCTATGCGGATAACCTGCAGGCCGCCAAGGATTTGGCCAAGAACGATCCACGCATGGTTGCCGGTGTGGTGAAAGCCTGGATAAGCAAAGAAGATGAGTGATTCCGGTCTGCGCAAGAGCGCAATTTTGCTGCTCAGCCTGGGTGAAGAGGCTGCGGTCGAGGTATTCAAGTTTCTCGGCCCGAAAGAGGTGCAGAAGCTGGGTGCGACCATGGCTGCCATCGAGAACGTCAATCGTGACGAAATCGATGAGGTGTTGAAGGATTTTCAGTCCGAAATCGAAAATCGTGCCAGCCTCGGTGCGTCGGACGAATACCTGCGTTCGGTATTGACCAAGGCACTCGGCTCGGAGCGTGCCAACAACCTGCTCGATCGCATCCTGCAGGGCAGCGAGGCCAATAACGGTATCGAAGGCCTGAAATGGATGGATTCGGCTGCCGTGGCCGAGCTGATCAAGAACGAGCACCCGCAGATCATCGCCACCATTCTGGTACACCTGGAGCAGGATCAGTCAGCCGAAGTCCTGTCGCAATTCGTTGAGCGTCTGCGCAATGACGTGCTGTTGCGTATCGCCACGCTGGAAGGTGTGCAGCCGTCGGCATTGCGCGAACTGAACGAAGTGTTGACGCAATTGCTGTCCGGCTCGGACAAGATCAAGAAGAGCGCCATGGGCGGCATCCAGACTGCTGCCGAAATTCTCAACATGATGGGGGGCGTGGTGGAAACCTCGGCCCTGGCGGCAATCCGCGAATACGATCCGGAGCTGGCGCAGAAGATTCAGGACAAGATGTTCGTATTCGACAACCTGATGGATCTCGACGACCGCGGCATCCAGTTGCTGTTGCGCGAGGTGCAGTCGGAATCGCTGATCATTGCAATGAAGGGCACCAGCAACGAGCTGAAAGAAAAGATTTTCCGCAATATGTCGTCGCGTGCGGCAGAAATGCTGCGTGACGATCTGGATGCCAAGGGGCCGGTGCGTTTGTCCGAAGTCGAGGCGGAGCAGCGCGAAATTCTCAAAATCGTGCGCAAACTGGCCGACGAAGGCCAGCTGGTGCTAGGCGGCAAGGGTGGAGACGAGGGCCTTGTCGAATAACACCATTATTCCGAAAGAACAGCTGACGGCGTATCAGCGCTGGGAACTGGCGGCTTTCGACGATGCCGGCAGCGATGCCCAGTCTGTGGCGGCTCCGGCCGCAGGTGGTGCCGGCGCTCCTGCCAGCGCGGATATGGCGTCATCGCCTGCCGAGAGCGAGACTACGGTAGAACCGGTACATGAGTCGGAGCAGGCTGCACCGGCCAATCTGCCATATCCCACTGCCGAGGAAATGGAAGCCATTCATCAGCAGGCCTATCAGGATGCATTCGGCGAAGGGCAGAAAGCCGGCTACGAACAGGGCTTCGAACAAGGCCTGAGCGAAGGCCGGCAGGCCGCGGCAACCGAGATGCAGCGGCTGGTGGAGCTGGTGGCCGCACTGGATCGGGACCGCGCAAATTTCGAGAATTCGCTGGCCGATTCGATTCTCGATCTGTCGCTGTCCCTGACGCGCCACATGGTACGCCAGGCGCTGGAAGTGCGGCGCGATCTACTGGTGCCGCTGGTGCGTGAGGCGATCAACAGCCTGCCGCAGATCAGCCAGCATCCGCGCATCATGGTCAACCCCGCCGACGGTCAGTTGCTGCGCGAACTGATGGTGGCGGATATTGCCCATCTCGGCTTGCGCATTATCGACGATCCTTCCATTACCCATGGCGGCTGCCGCATCGAAACCGGCTCCTCCGACATCGATGCCACTATCGAATCGCGCTGGCAGCGGCTGCTGGCATCGCTGGGCGAAACCGGCGGCTGGCTCGGGCCGGCATGAGTGCGCTGGAACGCTGGCAGCAGTTTGCCGCCGATTGCGCGACAATCGCCGCGGAGGCTCGGCCGTGGACGGTGCAGGGCAAGCTGACACGCGCTGCCGGGCTGGTGCTGGAAGCCGTGGGGCTGAAGCTGCCGGTAGGCGCCAGTTGCATGATCGTGATGCCGAGCGGCTATTCGGTGGAAGCCGAAGTGGTCGGCTTTTCCGGCGACCGGCTGTACCTGATGCCGGTTACCGATACCTATGGCCTTGAGCCCGGAGCAACCGTGGTGCCGCTCGATGCATCCGGCCAGCGTCTGCCGGTTTATAGCCGCGGCTACGTTGCACCGCGTCGCGCCGAGGACAAAGGGCGGCAGGTCATCGTCGGCGAGGGTATGCTCGGGCGTGTGGTCGATGGTCTGGGGCGGCCGCTGGATCGCGGTGGGCCACTGGATGCGCACGACTACGTGCCGCTGACCAGCCGGCCATTCAATCCGATGGATCGTGCTCCGGTGCGCGAGGTGCTGGATGTCGGCGTGCGTGCCGTCAACGCACTGCTGACAGTGGGGCGCGGCCAGCGTCTCGGCCTGTTTGCCGGCTCCGGTGTGGGCAAGAGCGTGCTGCTGGGAATGATGGCGCGCTACACTACCGCCGATATCGTCGTGGTCGGCCTGATCGGCGAACGCGGGCGCGAAGTGAAGGATTTCATCGAGAACATTCTCGGCGAGGAAGGCTTGCGGCGCTCGGTGGTAGTGGCTGCGCCGGCCGATTCATCGCCGTTGCTGCGGCTGCATGGCGCATCGTACGCGACGTCGATTGCCGAATATTTCCGTAATCGCGGCCATAATGTGCTGCTGATCATGGATTCGCTGACCCGTTACGCCATGGCGCAACGCGAGATTGCACTGGCAATCGGCGAGCCGCCGGCAACCAAGGGCTATCCACCGTCGGTATTCGCCAAGCTGCCGCAACTGGTCGAGCGTGCCGGCAATGGCAAGGAAGGCGGTGGTTCGATTACCGCTTTCTACACGGTATTGACCGAGGGTGACGACCAGCAGGATCCGATTGCCGACAGCGCGCGTGCGATTCTCGACGGCCACTTTGTGCTGGCGCGTAGCCTGGCGGAGCAGGGGCATTATCCGGCAATCGATATCGAGGCATCGATTTCGCGCGTCATGACCGATCTGCTGACACCGCAGGAATTCGATTCGGTACGCAAGTTCAAATACCTGTATTCGCGCTACCAGCGCAATCGCGATCTGATCAGCGTCGGCGCCTATGTGCGCGGCGGCGATCCGGTGCTGGACAAAGCGGTGGCGTTTCATCCGCAGATGGAGCAATTCCTGGTGCAGACCATGCACGAGAGCCAGGATTATCCATCCAGCCGGGCTATGCTTGAATCTCTGGTCGAGACTATCGGCTAAGGAAGCGCTGCTGCCGGCTGCAAGCGGCGCTGGCGCTCTCTCCTGAGAACCTGTTCAAAGTCTGTCGCGAGCAGCCCTCAGCGGGGCGAAGAGCAGCGCAAAAACCGGAATGTACTGGAGTACATGAGGATTTTGAGCAGCACATGAGCTCCGATCAGGGTTGCGCAGCAAGGCATTGAACAGGTTCTGACATTTGGTGACTCCAGATCATGGCTCAGGCATTCCGTTTCCAGTTCCTGCTGGAACAGGCGCAGGAAAAAAGCGACAAGGCCGCGCGGCTGATGGCCGAGATCAAGGCGCAGTGGCAGCTTGGCGAACAGAAGCTGCAGCAATTGCAGGGCTTTGTCGGCGATTATCGCAACCGTTTTGTCACTGCGCAGAGCGGCGGTCTGTCGGTCAACCAGTGGCGCGATTACCAGTTGTTCATGGCGAAGCTGGATACGGCGCTGAAACAGCAGGTTGGCGAGGTTGAGTTGTTCCGGCAGCGTTTCGACGAGGCCAAGGCTCGCTGGCTCGATACCCAGCGCGAAGTCAAGGCGATGCAGGCGCTGGCCGAGCGGCAGGCGCGCACCGAGCTGGCGCGCCAGGCCAAGCGTGAACAGAAAGAGCTGGACGAATACGCATCCAAGCTGGCTTACCGCAAGACGCGCGAACAGCAGGACGAGTAACAAATATACAAAATGCATGAAAATCGATTGATGTACAATACCGCGGTCCCGATCGGTCACATCCCAAGGAGTTCGGCTTGCAAAAGATACTGGTAACCGGCGGCGCCGGATTCATCGGCTCGCATACCGTCGATGCGTTGCTGCAGGCTGGCTGCGCGGTTACGGTGCTGGACAATCTGTCTTCCGGCCGCCGTGACAATCTTCCCGGTCACCATGCCTTGCAGTTTGTCAACGCCGATATCCGCGATGCTGCGGCAGTTGCGGCCGCCGTGCAGGGAATGGACGCGGTGCTGCACCTGGCGGCGCAGGTTTCGGTGCAGACATCGATCGAACAGCCGGTCGAGTCATCCGACATCAATGTCCGCGGCTTTCTCAATGTGCTCGATGCGAGCCGTAATGCCGGGGTAAAACGCTTCGTTTATGCTTCGAGCGCCGCTGTGTACGGGATTCCGGCCCAACTGCCGCTGAACGAACAGGCACCCACTGCGCCGCTGTCGCCATACGGGCTGGAGAAGCTGATCAACGACCAGTATGCGGCGTTGTATCGTGAGCTATATGCCACATCCGCGCTCGGCATGCGCTATTTCAACGTCTACGGCCCGCGCCAGGATCCGCGCTCGCCGTACGCCGGTGTAATCAGCAAATTCAACGACGGCGCGCGTAGCGGCGGTGGGCTGAAGATTTTTGGCGACGGTCTGCAGACGCGCGATTTCATCTACGTCGGCGATGTCGCACGTGCCAATGTCGCGGCGCTGGCCGGCGAGCTGCAGGGCGTATGCAATATCGGCACCGGCCGCAGTGTCACGCTGATCCAGATGGTCGAGGCCTTGCGCGAAGTGACCGGCCAGCCGCTGCCGATCGAACATTTCCCTGCCCGCGAGGGCGATATTCGCGATTCCTGCGCACGCGTCGAGCGCATGAACCGGCAATTGCGGATCACCGCTGAAATCGGTCTGGTAGATGGCCTGGGACGGCTGTGGGCTGCCGGCGCGTGATCTGTCGCAACGATTCCGATTTGTAAGCAATGGTGATTTAGCAATGGCAAAAGCCTTGATCCACTTGGTTGGTGGCGCACGCCCCAACTTCATGAAACTGGCGCCGATCGTGCGCGCGCTGCAAGCCCGTTCCGACCGTTTTGAATTCCGCGTGGTGCACACCGGCCAGCACTACGATCGCGACATGAGCGACGTGTTTTTCGAAGAACTTGGCATCCCCAATCCGGACCACTATCTCGATGCCGGCGGTGGCTCGCATGCGCAGCAGACCGCCAAGATCATGGTGGCGTACGAAACACTGTGCCAGGAAGAAAAACCGGATCTGTCGCTGGTGGTGGGCGATGTCAATTCAACCATCGCTTGTTCGCTGGTGGCGAAGAAGCTCGGCATTGCCGTGGCACACGTTGAGGCCGGTCTGCGCAGCGGCGACCGCAGCATGCCGGAGGAAATCAACCGTCTGGCGACCGACGCCATTTCCGATCATTTCTTTGTGACCGAGGAAAGCGGCGAACAGAACCTGCTGCGCGAAGGCCAGCCGGCGGAGCGTGTGCATTTTGTCGGCCACGTGATGATCGACAATCTGTTCTATCAGGTAGAGCAGCTCAAATCGGCCGATTTCGGCAAATTCCAGTCAGCCGCAGTCAAGTCCAGGTTTCCGCGCTATGGTGTGGTCACGCTGCATCGCCCGTCCAACGTCGATTCCGCCGATACGCTGGTGCCGCTGGTTGGCGCGCTGAAAGAAATCGCCGCCGATCTGCCGCTGATTTTCCCGGTGCATCCGCGCACCCGCGGCAATCTGGAAAAATTTGGCATCGATCTGGGGCCGAACATCGTTACTACGCCGCCGATGTCGTACATGGACTTTCTCAACGTCTGGCGCGAAGCCACGGTGGTACTGACCGACAGCGGTGGGCTGCAGGAAGAAACCACCGGCCTGGGCGTGCCGTGCCTGACCTTGCGCGAGAATACCGAACGCCCGGTGACGTTGACCGATGGCACCAATACGCTGGTAGGCGTAGCGCCGCAGGCGATTGTCGCCGAAGCTCGCAAGGTGCTGAACGGTGCGGGCAAGGCCGGCCGGCAGCCGAAATTCTGGGACGGCAAGGCCGCCGAGCGTATTGTCGCGATTCTCGACCGCGTACTCGCCAAATAAAGAATTAGTTGATTGAATTGGAAAGCAAAATGACTGTAATCGCTGTAGTGGGTCTGGGTTATGTAGGGTTGCCGCTGGCGGTGGAATTCGGCAAGAAATTCAAGACCATCGGCTTCGATTTGTCCGAAGCCAAGATCGATGCCTATCGCAAGCATGTCGATCCGACTGGCGAAGTGCCGACCGCAGAACTGCAGGCATCGACCATGCTGGAGCCGACTACCGATGCCAGCCGTCTGGCAGAGGCCGATTTCATCGTCGTTGCGGTGCCGACACCGGTGGACGACGCGCATCAGCCGGACTTCTCGCCACTGATTTCCGCCAGCCGCAGCGTCGGCCAGAACATGAAAAAAGGCGCGATTGTCGTTTATGAATCGACCGTCTATCCCGGTGCGACCGAAGAAGAGTGCGTGCCGGTGCTGGAGAAGTTCTCCGGCCTGAAATGGGGTGTCGATTTCAACGTTGGCTACTCGCCGGAGCGTATCAATCCGGGCGACCGCGAACACACACTGACGCGCATCGTCAAAGTGGTTTCGGGCGATACGCCGGAAACGCTGGTCAAGGTGGCCGACGTTTACGGTTCGATCATCACGGCCGGGGTCTACAAGGCATCCAGCATCAAGGTGGCCGAAGCCGCCAAGGTGATCGAAAACACCCAGCGCGACCTGAACATTGCTCTGATGAACGAACTGGCACTGATTTTCGAAAAAATTGGCATCGATACGCTGGAAGTGTTGCAGGCTGCCGGCACCAAGTGGAACTTCCTGCCGTTCCGTCCGGGCCTGGTCGGCGGCCACTGCATTGGCGTCGATCCGTATTACCTGACGCACAAGGCCGACAAGCTTGGCTACCACCCGCAGGTGATCCTGGCTGGCCGCCGTATCAACGACGGCATGGGCAAGTTCATTGCCGAGCAGACGGTGAAAAACCTGATCAAATCCGGCAGCCAGGTACTGGGCGCCAAGGTGATCGTGTTTGGCTTGACCTTCAAGGAAAACTGCCCCGATTTGCGTAACTCCAAGGTTGTCGACGTGATCGGCGAGCTGAAAGCCTACGGCGTGGACGTGATCGTCCACGATCCGGTGCCGGAAGCCGGTGAAGCCGAGCATGAATACGGCCTGAGCCTGACCGCGTGGAACGATCTGCCGCAGGCGGAAGCATTGGTAATGGCGGTCGCACACAACGAATTCAAGCAGCGCCCGCTGAGCGATTTCCTGTCGAAAGTGAAGCCGGGTGGCGTATTCGTTGACGTGAAATGCCAGATGGACGCAGCTGCGCTGCGCGAAGCCGGCCTGCGCGTCTGGCGTCTGTAAAGCGGGGAGTGCGCATGCGTCTGCTTCCCGTAATCCTGTCGGGCGGCTCCGGCACCCGACTCTGGCCAATGTCGCGCGCGGCATTGCCGAAGCAGTTTCTGCCGCTGGTATCGCAGGATTCAATGCTGCAGGACACGCTCAAGCGTCTTGGTGGTATTGCCGATCTGGCTACGCCGCTGGTGGTATGTAACGAAGAACACCGTTTTCTGGTTGCCGAGCAGTTGCGTCAGATTGGTCAACCTGCCGGCGCCATCCTGTTGGAGCCGGTCGGGCGCAATACCGCGCCGGCCGTGGCGCTGGCCGCGATTACCGCACTGCGCCAGAACGACGATGCAATTCTGCTGGTGTTGCCTGCCGATCATGTAATCAACGACGTAGCAGCCTTCCATGCCGCGCTGGCCAAGGCGCGTGCGGCGGCGGAGCAGGGTGCGCTGGTTACGTTTGGCATTAAGCCGGGTTGCCCGCACACCGGCTATGGCTACATCAAGCGCAGTGCCGGTGGCGATGGCATCGCGGCGGTCGAGCGCTTTGTCGAGAAGCCCGATGCGCAGACTGCCGCCGGTTTCGTTGCCAGCGGTGACTATCTGTGGAACAGCGGCATGTTCGTGTTCAAGGCCAGTGTCTATCTGGCCGAGCTGGAACGGCTGCAGCCGGCCATGGTGGCGGCTTGCCGTGCCGCTCTGGCTGCCGCGCAGAGCGATCTGGACTTTACCCGGCTGGACAAGGCAGCGTTTGCCGCCTGCCCGGCCGATTCGATCGACTATGCGGTGATGGAGCACACGCCCAACGCCAAGGTCGTCGATGGCGATTTCGGCTGGAGCGACGTCGGCTCGTGGAGTGCGTTGTGGGATGTCGGCAGCAAGGATGATGCCGGCAACGTCTGCAACGGCGATGTGCTGCTGGACGGCGTGGCGAACAGCTACGTGCGCGCCGACAGCCGCATGGTGGCAGTGCTCGGGCTGGCGGATGTGGTGGTGGTGGAAACCGCCGACGCGGTGATGGTCGCGCACAAGGACAAGGTGCAGGACGTCAAGAACATCGTTGCCCGCCTGAACCAGTCTGGTCGCAGCGAAAGCACTTTCCACCGGCGCGTCTACCGGCCGTGGGGCAGCTACGAGGGCGTCGATGCCGGCGGGCGGTTCCAGGTCAAGCGCATCTCGGTCAAGCCGGGCGCCAAGCTGTCGCTGCAGATGCACCATCATCGCGCCG
>CALMFQ010000491.1 GCA_937863215.1 uncultured Pseudomonadota bacterium | reverse complement strand
TGTAAAACAGCGTGCAAAACTTTCCAGATTTCCGGGGTAAACAGCGTCCAATAGTTTCCACCCCGGGTTATGCAACCATCCGGTATTTAGCCGGAGAAATCTGGGGTGTTATCGATGGACATCATTGCCGAAATCCGGCGTCGTCATCTCATCAGCGGCGAGAGCATCAGTGCGATTGCCCGCAGTCTCAAGTTATCCCGTCCAACGGTTCGCAAGCATCTGCATACGGTTGAGCCAGTGGCTTACCAGCGCAAGGCGCAGCCTGTCCCCCGGCTGGGTGAGTATCGGGCACGGCTGGAAAGCTGGCTGGAAACGGAGCGATCCTTGCCCAAATCCCAGCGGCGTACCGCGCGTCGCCTGTTTGAAGGGTTACAGACCGAGGGCTATCGCGGTGCGTACGACAGCGTGCAGCGGTTTGTGAAACAGTGGAAGTCGCAGCATAGCGGGCCGGCAGTGACGCAGGCGTTTGTGCCGCTGCGCTTTGCAGCGGGTGAAGTGTGCCAGTTTGACTGGAGCCATGAGCAGGTCGAACTGGGTGGCGTGGTACAGACGATCAAGGTGGCGCATTTCCGCCTGGCCTTCAGCCGACAGATGTTTGTTGTTGCCTATCCCCGCGAAACCCAGGAAATGGTGCTGGATGCCCACAACCGGGCGTTTGCGTTCTTCGGTGGCGTGCCCTCGCGGCTGATCTACGACAATCTCAAGGCGGTGGTGGAAACCATCTTTGCCGGTAAGGAACGGCAATTCAATCGCCGCTTTCTGGCGCTGGCGAATCATTATCTGTTCGAGCCAGTGGCGTGTACGCCGGAATCGGGATGGGAGAAAGGGCAAGTCGAGAATCAGGTCGGCAATATCCGTGAGTGGCTGTTTACGCCGCTGGCGCGGTTTGCCGATCTGGCGGCGTTAAATACTTGGCTGATGGTACGCTGCCGGGAACTGGGCAGCCGCAAACATCCGGAATCCGGCCGCAGCATTAGCGAGGTGTTTACCGAAGAACAGCCCCTGTTGCGCCCGGTGACGGCAGTGTTCGACGGTTACGTCGAACAGATTCTGCGGGTCTCCAGCACCTGCCTGGTACGGGTGGATCGCAATCGTTACAGCGTACCGGCCAGCCATGCCGGCAAGGTAGTGTCGGTGCGTCTCACCGCCGACCAGGTTCGGATTGTTGCCGATGGCCAATGTCTGGCCATGCATGCGCGTTGTTTCGGTCGCGATCAGCTGATCTGCGATCCTTGGCATTATTTGCCGGTATTGGAGAAGAAACCCGGCGCCTTACGTAATGGCGCACCGTTTCTGGCATGGGAATTACCTGCGTCGATCCGGCGCGTACGCGACCGCTTGCTGACACAACCCAAAGGCGACCGGGGCTTCGTTGAGCTATTGCTGATGGCGCGCGAGGTGGGATTGGAGACGCTGGAGGTGGCATGTGAGCTGGCGCAGGAACATGGCGTCATCACCGCTGCGGTGGTGATGAATGAGCTGCGACGGCTGACTGCCCCGAATACACCGGGTCATTTGAGTTTGCCCGAGCATCTGCAGCTACAGCATGAGCCGCTTGCCGACTGTCTGCGCTATGACCAGCTACGGCGAGGTGCTCATGTCCTGCACTGAACGGATCGCCCAACTCAAGGCCCTGCAACTGTTTGGCATGGCCGATGTCTGCCAAAGCCTGCAGGATCAGGCGCAACGCCGACCGTTACCGGTAGAGGTCTGGCTGGATCGTTTGATCGAAGCCGAACAGGCAGATCGTCAGGCACGTAGCCTGCGTTACCAGCTCAAGGCAGCCCGCTTCCCGATCCATCGGGATCTGGCTGGTTTCAATTGGCAGGAAACGCCGTTACCCCGCGCCCAGATTGAGCAACTGGCCAGCGCCGGCTTCATGCACACCGCGCA
>CALMFQ010000490.1 GCA_937863215.1 uncultured Pseudomonadota bacterium | reverse complement strand
CATGGATCCCAACCAACTTTTCCGGGAGCACCGCATGAACCTCGAACCCCTGATCAACGACCCGGCGCTGCTCGGCCGGCTGGAAACGCTGAAAAACAAGAGCTACAGCGATATCGTCGATGCCCGCGGGCTGCAGTACGTCGATCTGGTGATGGAAGGCGGCGGAATGCTGGGAATTGCGCTGGTCGGCTACACCTGGGCACTGGAGCAGGCCGGCATCCGTTTTCTCGGCATCGGCGGCACCTCTGCCGGCTCGATCAACGCGCTGTTGCTGGCGGCACTGGGCACGCCGGGCGAGGCAAAAAGCCCCAAGCTGCTGGCGGAGCTGGCCCGGCTGGATTTCCGCCAGTTTGTCGATGGCGACGACGACAGCCGGGAGCTGATCGACGCCTGGCTGGCCAAGGCGCGCAAATTCAAGCTGGCACTCAAGGCGGCGCAGTGCTTCGACACCATCAACGACCGGCTGGGGCTGAACCCCGGCACGGCTTTCTCGGCCTGGATCGGCGATATCCTGCGGCGCGAACGGATCGACAGCATGGCCGACCTGCAGCAGCGCATGGAGACACTGCCGACCGGTCTGCGCAGCCGTGCCGGCGACAAGCTGGATACGCCGCAGAAGGCCGGCAGCCGGCTGGCGATAGTGGCTGCGGACGTCTCCACCGAAACCAAAGTGGTGTTTCCCGACGATGCCGATCTGTATTTCGCCGATCCGGCAGCGGTCGATCCGGCGCTGTTTGTACGCGCGTCGATGTCGATTCCGTATTTCTTCCAACCGCTGCGCATCGACAACCTGCCGCAGGGGCCGGCAGCGGCGGCGCGCTGGGCGGTTACCGGCTACGACACTAGCGTTGAACAGGGGGGCGTGCCAACGTCGGCACTGTTCATCGATGGCGGCATCATGTCGAATTTCCCGATCGAGACCTTCCACGATTACTCGGTCGCGGTGCCGCTGGCGCCGACATTCGGCGTCAAGCTGGAATACGACAACCGCCGCCATGAGATCGGCGGCCCGCTGGATCTGTTCGGTGCCATCTTCAATTCGGCGCGCCACTGCCTCGATTACGACTTCCTGCATCGCAACCCGGAATACCGGCAACTGGTGCAGTGGATTCCGTGCAAACAATACAACTGGCTGGATTTCTCGATGAGCGACGAGACCAAGGCCGGGCTATTCCGCGAGGGTGCCGAGCGGGCCATTACGTTCCTGCAGGGCTTCGACTGGGAAGCCTACAAGGCCTATCGCCAGCGCCTGCACACGGCACGCCAGTTGCTTGGCGGCTAAGCGCAACCTATTGGAGCCCGCCATCGATACATCTACACAATCCGCTCATGCCCGCGCCCAGCCGCGCTCAGCGCTGCTGCTTACGGCACCGTTTCTGATCGCGCTACTGCTGTTGCTCGGGCTGTCGATTGCCGGCATCGAATCGCTGTCGGCTGCGCGCGCCTATGTCGGCGGCGAAAGCAACTGGTCAAAGGCGCAGAAACGCGCGGTCAGCCACCTGTTGCGCTACGCCAGCGAACGCGACGCGGCAGATTATCGCCAGTTTCATGCCTACATCGATGTCACGCTTGGCGACCGGCAGGCGCGGCAGGAGCTGGACCGGCCGCAACC
>CALMFQ010000489.1 GCA_937863215.1 uncultured Pseudomonadota bacterium | reverse complement strand
AGATGATGAAGGCAATCAGCCTGCCCACCAGGGCGCGGGCGATGCTGGATCTGTCTGCTGCGATGAAAAACCTTGTTGCTGTCGAGCGCCAGGCGTTCAGCCTGGATGACAAGGATAAGAAAGACGATACCCGCCGCGTGGTAGTGAACATTTCCAAGGTGCGGCGCAGTGAGTGACGGTGATTTCGTTGTCAGTTACGAGCCAGGCGGAGCGGTTTCCGAGTCGTTCCTGCTGTCGGATGCGTTTATTCGTGGCATCAAAGGGCCGATTGGCTCCGGCAAATCGGTGGCATGCTGCAACGAGATTATCGTCCGTGGGTGTGAACAAGAGCCCGGCCGTGATGGTGTAAGGCGCACGCGCTGGGCGGCGGTACGTAATACCTATCCAGAATTAAAAAGCACCACGATTGAAACCTGGCTGGATTGGTTCCCCGAAGATGTGTTCGGGAAAATGCGCTGGGATGTGCCAATCACCCACTGCATAGAATTCGTTGGCGATGACGGCATCCCGGTGGAAATCACCGTCTGGTTTCTGGCGCTGGACAAGCCGGCGCACGTTAAAAAGCTGCTGTCGCTGGAGGTGACGGGGATCTGGTTTAACGAGGCGAAGTTTGCGCCAAAGGCGTTGATTGACGCTGGATCTGGCCGTGTCGGCCGGTTCCCGTCAATGAAAGACAAGCCTGACCACATCCCCAAAGAGCGGTGGCCGACATGGTGCGGAATCATCATGGATACCAATCCGCCTGATGATGACCACTGGTGGTATGAGCTGGCAGAAGAAACGTCGCCGGAAATGCAGGAAGAAATAGACCGTCTGGCGGCCGAGCTGCACAGAATGGGTGTGTTGCGCGAAGGTCAGCGATTGTTCGAGTTTTTCGACCAGCCTTCTGGACTGAGCGACGATGCGGAGAACATCAAAAATCTGCGCGTTGGCTATTACCAGTTCGCTGCGGCCGGCAAAACAAAAGATTGGGTAGACGTGTACGTGCATGGCAAATACGGGTCAACGTTGGACGGAAAGCCGGTTTATCCAGAATACAACGATGCACTGCATTACTCCGACGCCCCATTGCCTCCGATTCGTGGGCTGCCGCTCATTCTCGGATTCGACTTTGGTTTGACGCCTGCTTGTGTGATTGGCCAGCTGTCGCCACGCGGCCAGATCCGCGTAATTGATGAGTTGATAGGAACGTCAATCGGCATCGGCAATTTTTGCACTCAGGTTGTTGTTCCGCATTTGCGCATGTACTACCCGGATTGGCGCCTTGATCGGACTGCGCGCCGTGACGACAACTACATTGAAGCCGTTGGCGACCCGGCAGGCATTGCCCGCGAAGGCGACGAAAAGGATAGCTTCCAGCGCGTGCTGGAGGCAGGGATAACGATTGTTCCGGCGCGAACAAACTATTTTCAGCCGCGCAGGGAGTCCGTTGCAGACCCAATGTCGCGCCTGTTGGATGGCATGCCTGGCTTTGTTATCGGGCCTAAATGCAAGGTTCTGCGCAAGGGCTTCAAGGGTAGTTACCGATATCGACGCCTGCAGGTTGCCGGCGAAGAGCGCTACACCGACGAGCCAGACAAAAACAGCTACTCGCATCCACACGATGCACTGCAGTACCTCTGCCTGAAATTCGCACTGCCGCAAACCCAGCGCAGCCGGCCGCAAACCGGCTATGCGCCGCTCGATAGAACCATAGGACTCTGATGCAAGACATGGAATACGACCATCCCGACCATGAGCGGGAGGAAGCGGCACGCCTGCAGCAGATTGCCGCGCTGACCAATCTGGTTGTGCGCCGTCGCAAAGAGGCCGTCGATGGCCGCCAGCAATGCGGTATCGAAACCATCTGGCGTGAGGACGAGGATCAATACAACGGCATCGATGACAACAATCGCGCCGAGCTGAGCAAAGAGCCTGGGCAGAGCAACGAAACCGCCGGCCCGACTCGCTCGACGGTGTTTTTGAACATCACCCAGCCCAAGACCGATGCGGCAGAGGCGCGAGTGATTGACATGATGCTGCCGGTGGATAACAAGCCGTGGGGCTTGGTGCCGACGCCGATCCCTGAGCTGGCGAACATGG
>CALMFQ010000488.1 GCA_937863215.1 uncultured Pseudomonadota bacterium | reverse complement strand
AGGCGGGCCGGGGTCGGGGCAGCACGCGCCATATTGACCCGCAGCGGCCCGCGTGCCGGCGTCCGGGCCGCCTGCGGCGGTGCCAGGCGCAGCGCCAGTAGAGCCAGATGCAACAGTAGCGCGGTGGCCAGCGCGATGCCGAAGCGGCGGTCGGACGGTTGGAAGTGGAGCGGCATCGGTCGGGCAATGTCTTGTTTTACCAGCGGCTTGGGCCGCCGGCCGGCGAAATGGTTCGCCAGTGTACACGATGCACAGCCGGCGCTACGGCGGCAACGCCACCCGATTGTCATCTTGCGGTGCACGACAGACGGCGCCGCTGGCGGCATAATGGCCACTGCCTGCGGTTGGACCATGGCCGCACAACGGTTTCAAATCCACAGGAGCAAGCCGATGCAAACCTCACCGCTGATTTATGCCGCAGCCGCCGTGGTTACCGGTCTGGGCGCCTATGCGACGATTTCGCAGACGGCACACGCACAGTTGCCCAACGGTAATGCCGGCACCTACACACCGATCGGTGTGGCCGGCACCGCACAAGGCAGCACCGCCTGGTTCATCGATACCACCAAGAATCAGGTGGTCAAATGCAGCGATGCCCCGGGGCGCTCCGAATGTGTCAGCCTGCGCATCCCCTGATGCAATGCCGGCACTGTTTTCCGTTTAATCACTGGAATCATACATGACGCAACACAAGCCTTTTTCGATGATCCGCGAGTTCCATCTCGCCGACTGGTTCACGCTGAGCAACGCCTTTTGCGGCGTTGGCGCGCTGTTTTCGGTGATGACCTATCTGCAGACTTCGGCGGTACTGCACCTGTATTTCGCATTCGCACTGCTGCCGCTGGCGCTGGTATTCGACATTCTCGACGGCCGCATTGCGCGCTGGCGCAAGCAGAGCTCGGCAATGGGGCGCGAGCTGGATTCGCTGGCCGATGTGATCTCGTTCGGCGTGGCCCCGGCAGTGCTCGCCTACGGCTTTGGCATGCAGGGGCTGTACGACCGCATCGTGCTGGTGTATTTCGTCGCCTGCGGCGTATCGCGGCTGGCGCGCTACAACATCACTGCGGAAAAGCTCACCGAAGGCGGCGACAAGGTCCGCTATTTCGAAGGCACGCCGATCCCGACCTCGCTGCTGCTGGTGGCGGTGCTAGCCGCCGGCGTCTGGCATGGCGCGCTGGGCGCGGAAATGTGGTTCGGCACGCTGTTCATCGGCGGCTTCCAGTTCCACCCGCTGGTGCTGATGTTTGCCGTTTCCGGCTCACTGATGATCAGCCGCATCCGAATTCCCAAGCTGTAATTCCAATGCGCGACAGAAGCATCGATTTGTCGGCTACGCCTCGCCGGCAGCGGCGAAACGGATGCTCACGCAAGTGCCGCAGCCATCGCTGCCGGCATCGATACTGACACTGGCGCCGTGCCGGCCGGCGATTTCGCTCACAATCGCCAGCCCCAGGCCGCAGCCCGGCCCGCTATTGTCCGCGCTGCGGTAAAAGCGCTCCAGCACCCGCGTGCGTTCGGCCGGAGCAATGCCGCGGCCGTTGTCTTCCACCTGCAGCCAGACGCTGCCGGCGCTTTGCCGCAGCGCCACGGTAATCACCCCGCCCGGCGGCGTGTAGCGCAGCGCATTGTCGATCAGGTTGGCCAGCAGTTCGCGCAGCAGCAGCGGCGTGCCAAGCACCTGCGCCGGCTGCGGCGCCGGCTGCAGACCGAGATCCTGCTGCCGCTGCAATGCCGTCGGCACCCACTCTGCCACCACGTCTGCGGCAAGCCGGTTCAGATCGAGCGTTACCGCCGGCTGCGGCAGCGGGTTTTCCGGATCGGCCTGTGCCAGCAACAGCAGCTGCTGCGCCAGATGCGCGCCATTGTCGGCGGCATGCTGCAATTGCAGCAGCGACTGCGCCACCTGTTGCGGATCGCCGCTGCGCCGCGCCAGCTCGATCTGCGCCTTGATGCCGGCAAACGGGGTGCGCAGCTGATGTGCGGCATTGGCGACAAAACGATGCTGTGCCGCAACCATGCTGGCAGTGCGCTGCAGCAAGCCATTGAGCGCAACGATCAGGCCGCGCGCCTCGGCCGGGATGGCGCCGCTGTCGAGCGGCTGCAGATCGTTGGCGGAACGGCCGGCCAGTATCGTCTCCAGCCGCCGCAGCGGTGCCAGCCCGTTGCGGATGCCGAACCGGATCACGCCTGCGGCGAGCGCAATCAGCAATACTTGCGGCAGCAGCATGCCCCACAGAATCTGGCGCGCCAGCATCTGGCGTTTGATCAGCGTTTCGGCGCTCTGCACCAGAATCCGGCGCGCGCCGAAATCCAGCCGCAGCGTGGAAATCCGCACCGGCTCGCCGTCGATGCTGGCATCGCGCAACAGGCTGGCGCCATCGGCGGCAGGCAGAGCCGGTGCCGGCGGCAAGGCGGCGGAGCCGATCAGCAACTGCCCGGCACCGATGTCGTCCACCCGGTAATAAACCCGGTCGTACTGGTCGATTGCCAGCATGCGCATCGCTGCCGGCGGCAATTCGACCCGCACCGCGCCATCCTGCACCCGCACCTGGCCGGCCAGCGTCAGTGCGGTATCGAACAAGGCGCGGTCGTAAGCGGTATTGGCATATTTCAGCGCCAGCCCATAGGCAATCGCGCCATCCAGCGCCAGCAGCAACAGCACCGGCATCAGCAGCCAGCGCAACAGCCGATTGCGCAGCGAACGCACTTCAGGCTGCACCGCCGCCCTCAAGCAGATAGCCCAGCCCGCGCACGGTGCGGATCGCCGCATTGCCCGGTTCAAGCTTGCGCCGTAGCCGGTGTATGTACACTTCGACCGCATTGATACCGATTTCGCCCGACCAGCCGGTCAGGGTATCGAGGATGCGCTCCTTGCTGACTACGCGGTTACGGTTGTGCAGCAGCAATTCCAGCAGCACCGTTTCGCGCGCCGACAGGCTGACCGGCTGCTCGTGCAGATACAGTTTGCGCCCCTTGATTTCCCAGCGGCAGGAGCCGAACTCGATCCATTCTCCCTGGCCGCGGCGCAACAGCGCGCGCAGCCTGGCTTCCAGCTCGACCAGCTCGAACGGTTTGGCGAGGAAATCGTCGGCTCCGGCATCGAGCCCTTCGATTTTGTCCTGCAGCGAATCGCGTGCGCTCAGGATCAGCACCGGTACACGGTTGTGGCGCTGGCGCAGGCGGCGCAGCACAGCCAGCCCATCGAGCCGCGGCAGCCCCAGATCGAGCACGACCAGATCGAAAGCGATGGCCAGCAGCGCCGCATCCGCCTGCACTCCGTCGCACAGCAGGTCAACCGCATAGCCGGCCTGGGTCAGCGAGCGCTGCAGCGCATCGCCGATTACCGGATCATTTTCTACCAGCAGCAGGCGCATCGGCGTCATCCAAGTAAGATTGATGTAAGACAGGGCGGATAGTCTGCGGTACTTCGCCGGCACAGTAAACACTGGCCGGCCGACAGTACAACGGCAATATCCGGGAGACCGCCTTGAGCACGCAAGCAACGCAAACCAGACGCTGGTACCGGTATCGCGGTCCGTGGCTGATCATGGCCGGCCCTGCCGCGGTGGTAGTGGCAAGCCTGGTTACGGCATGGCTGGCGTACCGCACTCAGGACGATCTGGTGGATGCGAATTACTACCAGTCCGGCCAGAGCGTCAACCGCATCCTGAAGACCAACCGCTATGCACAGCAACACCATCTCGGTGCCGAACTGCGCTTCAACGCAGTCACCGGGCAGATCGATGTGAGCCTCGACCAGTGCCCCGGCGGTCAATGCCCGCCGACACTGCAGCTGCAACTGCGCCACCCGGCGCGCGCGCAGCTCGACCGCAGCGTAATACTGGCACTCGACGGCGGCAGCCGCTACCGCGGCAATGCCACGCTGCCGCCGGCACACCGCTGGTATCTGGCGCTGAGCGATAGCGAACAGGTGTGGCGCATCGGCGCGGTATGGGAGCCGCTCAAGCCACAGGCAGTGCATCTGCACCCGCTGCAATCGGTCAATCCGGAAGACCAGTAAGTGTCGCAGCCATCGGTGGATCACCGCACTGACGCTGCAGCTGAGCGACCATGCCCGCCCCTTTACCCGTGCCGATCTGCAGCGACCCGATGTGGCCGGCAGGCTATAACCAAGCTGTAGCCGTCCACCAGCGAGCCCGCTCCATGCATCTGCCCAGCCATACGCTTCTCCCCTGTCTACGCCGCATCTGGCCGTTGCTGGCGCTGCCGCTGCTGGGTGCGTGCGGCGCCGCGCCCACCGTAGCCGAGCGGCCGGATTCCCTGCAGCTCGACCCGCTGCGGCTGGCCAACCGCATTACCTGGGGCGCCAACAGCGCGGTGCTGCGTCAGATCGAAACGCTCGGCAGCAGTGCCTATCTGCAGCAACAGCTGCACCCCGATCCGAAGCTGCGCTTGCCCGAGCCGGTGCAGCAACAGATCGACCTTATGCGCATCAGCCAGCAGCCGCTGCTGCAACTGGCGCAACAACTGCAACAGCAGCATCGGGCGGCGCAGGATTTGCACGACGCAGCCGAGCGCAAAGCTGCGCTCAAGGCATACCAGCAGGATCTCGACCGGCTTGGCCGCGAGGCAGCCAGCCGCTCGCTGCTGCGCGCACTGTATTCGCCGAATCAGCTCGAAGCGCAGATGACCTGGTTCTGGGGCAACCATTTTTCCGTATATCAGCACAAACACCAGCTGCGCGCGCTGCTCGGCGATTACGAGGAACAGCTGCGCAGCCATGCGCTCGGCCGTTTCCGCGATTTGCTCGGTGTCAGCGCCCATCACCCGGCAATGCTGCTGTATCTGGACAATCAGCAGAACAGCGCCGGCCACATCAACGAAAACTATGCGCGCGAGCTGCTGGAGCTGCATACACTCGGCGTTGACGGCGGCTACAGCCAGCGCGACGTACAGGAGTTGGCGCGGATACTTACCGGCGTCGGCGTCAATGCCGGCGGCAAGCCACGCGCCAACGCCAGGGTTGAGCGGGATAGCTATCCGCAGCAACCGCTGTTTGAATTTCACCCGCAACGGCACGATCACGGCAGCAAACAGCTGCTCGGGCAAACCATCGACGCCAACGGACTGGCCGAGCTGGATCAGGCGCTCGACCTGCTGGCGCGCCACCCGGCCACGGCGCGTTTCATCTGCCGCAAGCTGGCGCGCTACTTCACCGGCAACGAGCCGTCCGGCGTGCTGCTGGCCGAGATGAGCAAAACTTTCAGCGCCAGCGACGGCCGCATCGATGCAACGCTGCAGACGCTGTTCCATTCGCGCGAATTCGCCGCGTCGCTGGGACAACAATTCAAGGACCCGCTGCACTATGTGCTATCGGCAGTGCGGCTGGCCTACGACGACAAGGCGATCCTCAACACCGCCCCGCTCGGCAACTGGCTCAACCGCATGGGCGAACCGCTGTACGGGCGCCAGACGCCGGACGGCTATCCGCTCGATCCGGCTGCGTGGATCAGCCCCGGCCAGATGAGCACGCGCTTCGAAATCGCCCGCGCCATCGGCAGCGGCAGCGCCGGCCTGTTCCGCAGCGAGCAGATGCCGGCGATGGAAAAGCCGGCATTTCCGCAGCTGGCGAACGGCGTCTATTACAACTACTGGCAACGCACGCTGGCGCCAGCCACATTGCAGGCGCTGCAGCAGGCGCAATCGCCGCAGGAATGGAATACGCTGCTGCTGGCAGCACCGGAATTCATGTATCGATAAAGGCCAACCCAATGCAACGACGGCAACTTCTGCA
Source organism: uncultured Pseudomonadota bacterium (assembly GCA_937863215.1). Classification (GTDB taxonomy): domain Bacteria; phylum Pseudomonadota; class Gammaproteobacteria; order Burkholderiales; family SCOH01; genus CALMFQ01. The sequence continues at coordinate 5,546 of CALMFQ010000488.1, read as the reverse complement.
ATGGCTGGCGGCGGCACCGCTGGTGGGCGTGTCCAGCCGGCTGATCGCCGCACCCGGCGCTGGCAGCCGCTTGCTGCTGGTATTCCTGCGCGGCGGTTACGATGCAACCAGCCTGCTGGTGCCGCACGGCAGCGATTTCTATTACGCTGCGCGCCCCAATATCGCCATCGCCCGCCCCAATAGCGCCACCGACGCGGCATTGGCGCTGGACAGCGACTGGGGGCTGCATCCGGTGCTGCAGCAAAGCCTGTATCCGCTGTACCAGAACCGGCAACTGGCGTTCGTGCCGTTCGCCGGTAGCGAAGACCTGTCGCGCAGCCATTTCGAAACCCAGGACAGCATCGAGCTGGGGCAGCCGCTCAATGGCCGGCGCGATTTCCAGTCCGGTTTTCTCAACCGTCTTGCCGGCGTACTGCGCGGCGAACGCGCCATCGCGCTGACCGAGCAACTACCGCTGATCATGCGCGGCGAGGTGCAGATCGCCAATCAGGCACTGCGCCATGTCGCCAAACTGGCACTCGATGCGCGCCAGGTGGGCCTGATCAACGCAATGTACGCCAACACCCCGCTGGCGCGGCAGGTCAGCGACGGTTTTGGCGTACGCGACGAAATCATGCGCGAACTGGCAGCGGAAATGGACAGCGCCAGCCGCAATGCCGCAAGCAGCAAGGGCTTCGAGCAGGAGGCACGGCGCATAGCGCGGCTGCTGCAGGACAAGTACAGCATCGGTTTCGTCGATATCGGCGGCTGGGATACCCACGTCGGCCAGGGCGCGGCTAGCGGCTACCTGGCCGGGCGTCTGGACGAACTGGGGCGCGGGCTGGCGGCATTCGCCGAGGAAATGGGCAACAACTGGAACAACACCGTAGTGGTGGTAATCAGCGAATTCGGCCGCACCTTCCGCGAAAACGGCAACCGCGGCACCGACCACGGCCATGGCAGCGTCTACTGGGTGCTCGGTGGCGGCATCGGCGGCGGCCGTATCGTTGGCGAACAAATGCGCATCGACCGCGCCAGCCTGCTGCAAGACCGCGATCTGCCGGTGCTCAACGACTATCGCACGCTACTGGGCGGGCTGTTGCGCCGGCTGTACGGACTCAATGCGGCGCAGTGTGCGCAAATATTTCCCGCTACCACGCCAGTGGATCTGGGTCTGCTATAAACAGGCAGAGACTAACCGTAGATCAATCATTCCCGCCCCAGCATGAGCAACTCTCCTTCTCCTACCCTGCCGCAGCGACTCGCTCTTGCGCTGTTTTCCAGCTGCATCATGGCGATCTCCGCCGGTTTTTCCGCCTGGCTGATCGCCGAATTCGCGCTCAAGCACTTCGGTATGGGGCTGCATCCGCTGCCGTTCATCACCCGCTATGTGATTACCGGTTTCATTGCCGAATTCCCGCTCTGGTTCGTTGGTGCCGGCCGGCTGCGCACGCTGCGCCTGCCGCTGCGGCTCGGTTTCGGTGTATTGCTGGGGCTGCTGAATGCGCTGCTGAGCCACGGGCTGGTGCTGTTCACCACCGATCTGTACAACGCGCTGGTGCTGCAGACCGTGCCGCTGGTGTCGCTGTCGCTGTGGCACAGTCTGGCTGGCAGTATGCAGTTCGGCATGATATGGCTGCTGCTGGTCGGCCAGATCACGCTGCCCAGCGGCGCATTGTTTGGCGCGCTGGCCGGGCTGCTGTTGCCGGCTTGCGGCAATTATCTGGAACGCGCGCCGAAATAGCGTGGCCGGTCCGGCCAGCGGCCGTGAACCAGCACGCACCAGATCACCGGCGCCAGATCGAACAGCAGCGGCAGCCACAGCAGCAAGGTCAACAGCGCCAAGGCGCCCTGCACCAGCGGCCAGCTGCCGGCAAACGCGATCAACATCGTCAGCAGCGCCAACGACATCGCCGCCGCCACCAGCATCAGCGAACGCGGTTTGGCGTAGCTGAACAATCGGTAAATCGAATCCATGGTTTCCCGTTTGTGAATTCAAAGCCTGTTTAAAATCCGTCGCAAGCGACACTCAGCGAGGCGGAGCGCTGCGCAGCAGGGATTCGAACGGGCTTTCAACGCAAGCTGAGCGTCTGTCGCTTCCATTGCGCATCCTGCCAACGACTGAACGCAGTCAGCGCCGCCGGCTGATCGGCGGATTTTTCCACTGCCAGCGTCTCCAGCCCTACTACCTCAAAGCTGCGTTTGTGGCGCCCTTCGCTGCTGGTTTCGCGCGCCACCAGCATGCTCTGCCCGCCCGGCACCCAGCCGGCGAATTCAGCATAGCCGATATCCGGATTGTTGTTGCCCGGCGGCAGCACGGCGGCGCTCCAGCCGGATTCGGTCTGGCGCAACAGCCACAGCTCGCGCCAGCCTTCGAGCGGCTGCACCGCCAGCGTCAACGCCGTACCCTGCGGATTGACGCTCACCGATGCCGGCCAGACCACGCCATAAGAACAGCGCTTGACCAGCGGATCGGCAGTGCCATGCCTGGCATCGAGCAGCAGCACACAGGTTTCGCCCGGCTGGCCGGCGACGGTGGCAATCGACAGGCGCGAGTTCGGCACCGCCGGCGCCGCTGCCGCCCAGCGCGATGCCGATACGCGCATTGCCGCATCGGCGTAGGTTTTGCGGTCGGCATCGGCAAACTCGGCCGGATTGACCGCCAGCATTTCCTGCAAGGCGCGGCTGGCGGCCGGCTGGCCAGCCTGATTGCGCCGTGCCTGCTGGTAAGCCAGCGCGGCCCAGACGCCGGCGCGGCGCATGTGGATGCGATTCTGCAAGTGCGGCGGCAATGCCTCCAGCGCCACCTTGTCCAGCACTGCGGCACGCCAGGTGTCGAGATTGCCGCGCTCCAGTGGCGGCGTCTGCGGATCGATGCAGTCCGGCCGCGTCAACGCCAGAGCGGCGCGCGCCTGCTGTTCGGCAGTGGAGGGCAACGCCAGCACGCGGCGGAAGGCTTCGCCGTCGTAACACATCTGCAGCTTGCCATCGCGCTCGAAGCTGCGCAGATTGACGCCATAACTGGTGGCCACTTCCAGATGTGCTGCCAGCGTCGCCGCTTCGGCCTTGTTCTGGCGCGCGCTGGCACGTTGTGCCAGCCGTTCGGCCATGCTGCCCAAGGCGTCGAACGGCTCGGCGCTGATCGCCTCGGCCGGCGCGGCTTTCAGATAAGCGGCGGCGTAGCTGATCCCCAGTGCTTCGGCACCCGGTGTATCGCGCACAAAGCGCAATACCGCCAGCAGTTCCGCCGCGTCGGCCGGGCGCAGCGAGCTGCTGCGCACTTCAGCCATGCGCACATAGCCGGCGCGCTCGCGCCGATGGTCGTAAACCTGCAGATAATCCAGTTTGCGGCCACGGATTTCCAGATTGTCGCCCTGCCACAGCACCGCCTGCTGCGGTGCCGATTCGCGCGGTGCGGCGCGCAGCGCAACCTGATCCTGGGTAACGATGGCCAGGCTGGCGAGGGTTGCGAGCAACATTATTGAGCCTCCTGCGCGTTACTGTCGTTGTCAGACTGCCCGTCAGCGCCGCCGGTGCGCAGCGCCAGCGGCTGGCCTTTCTGCTGCATATTGGCGCCGATCAGCGCCGAACCGATGAAGCCGCCATCTGCCGGTGGCGGTGCGATGATCACCGAAATCTTGTCGGACAGCTTGTCCGCCAGCGTTTTCTGGATCAGCAGCGGATGGCGGCTGATCAGCGCACCGTCGCGAGCCATCTGCTCGCTCGCGGTCTTGCCGACTTTTTCCAGCCGGTAGACTTCGGCGTCGGCCAGCTTCTGCCGCGATGCGGCTTCGCCGTCGGCCTCGATACGCCGTGCCTGCGCGCTGCCCTCGGCATTCTTGATGCGCGCCAGCTTTTCCGCTTCGGCTTCCAGCTGGCGCTGCTCGATCTGCTTCTGCTTGAACGGCAGCACGTGTTTCATCGCTTCTTCCTGCGCCCGCGCGGCAATCACCTGCTCGCTCGCCGCCGCCTCGGCAGCCCGTTCGCGCCGCACCTTGTCGGCTTCGGCCTCAAGCGCGGTCTGTTTCACCTGTTTGTCCTTCAGCTCCAGCGTGTAGCGCATTTTTTCCGTTGCCAGCTCTTCCGCCAGCAGCCGCTCCATGCCGGCGCGGTAATCGGCCGGCAGATCGACCTTGCCGATCTGCACCGCACGCAGCTGGATGCCGTCTGCCGCCAGTTTCGGCTTCAGCTCGGTCTCGATCGCCTGCTGGATTTCCGCGCGCTTGCTGGAGAAGATTTCCCGCACCGTGTAGCGGGTGAAGGTCTTGTAGATCACGCCCTGCACCGCCGGCTCCAGTACTTCGCGGTTAATGTCGGCCGGCAGCGTGCGCGACATCGCCGCGACACGCGCCGGATCGAGCGCGTAACGAATGCTCAGATCGACACCGAGCGACAGCCCTTCGACCGACTGGAACGGCGCCTCGCCATTCGCCTTGGCGCCCTGCAACGGCCGATACAGCTGGTCGCGCAACGGGTAACGGCGCAATTCGTGTACGCCGGGAATGATCGTCAGCACCCCGTCGCGCGCTTCGGTCACGCCACCGCTGAACTGGTTCAGCCGCACACCCAGCTCGCCGCGCTCGATGCGGGCGAACGGCGGATGGCTGAACAAGCCGTAAGCAGCGGCGCCGGCCAGTGCAACGGCAGCCAGCCGCGCATGGCTACGCGAACTGCTACTGGCAATACGCTGGATCAGCTGCTGCGAACGGCCGGCAATGGAAGCCAGCGATTCACGCACGGCTTGGGCAATGACTTGTAGACGATTTGACATGGCGATTTTCCTTATGTAACGGTTGCAGCAGCCTTGGAATCTGATCAATGTCTTGCTGCGCAGCCCTGATCGGGATTCATGTGCTGCTCAAAATCCTCATGTACTCCAGTACATTCCGGTTTTTGCGCTGCTCTTCACCCCGCTGAGGGCTGCTCGCGACAGACATTGATCAGATTCTTTCTGCTGATGTGGCCCATGATGCGCAAACGCCCGTGGAGCGTTCAATGCGGCCGTGTCGCCAGTTGTTTCACCGTCCGGTGGCTTGCATTCCGCCGGCGGAGCGCGCAGTAAGCCGTGTGAGCAAAGATTCACAACGCCGATGCCGGCCAAGGCGGGATAATGGCGGCGATAAACACCTGTTGGAGTCATCCATGTTGAAAGTCGCGATCATCGAAGACGACGCGCCGACCAGCAATCAGCTCAAGGGCTGGATCGAGGCGGCGAAGAACGGCATTCGCGTCGACCAGTGGTTCAACCGCGACGATGCCGAAGCGGCGATCCTGCGCGAGCGCTACGATCTGGTGGTGCTGGATATCGAACTGGGGCGCGAGCGCCATGCCGGCGTGGCGCTGATCAATGCGATCAACAAGAGCCACGGCACTCCCGTGCTGGTGGTGTCGGCGATGCCGGCAACCATCTACCGCAGCATCATGAAGGCGCTGGATGCGTGGGATTACCTGCAGAAAACGACTTTCGAGGAGAGTGATTTCATCGACACTTTCCTAGAAATCCTGCGCGCCTCGCGCGATCGCGACGCCGTGCATCGGCGTCGGGAACGAGAGCGGCGCCAGGTGGA
>CALMFQ010000487.1 GCA_937863215.1 uncultured Pseudomonadota bacterium | reverse complement strand
ATCAGGTGCCCAACATGCGTTTTGCCGGGGTGAACGCCGATATTGGCGTGCCGATTGGCTACTGGCGCAGCGTCGGCCATTCGTTCCAGGCGTTTTTCCTCGAAGCCTGGATCGATGAGCTGGCGCACGCCGCCGGCCGCGATAGCGCGGAATTCCGCCTCGCCTTGCTGCAGGATCAGCCGCGCCACCGTGCCGTGCTGCAACTGGCGCTGGACAAGTCCGGCTACGGCAAGCAACCGCTGCCGGCCGGCCACGCGCACGGCATCGCCCTGGCCGAAGCATTCGGCTCGATCGTTGCGCAGGTGGCGGAAGTCTCGCTGAATGCCGATAAATCGATCCGCGTGCATCGCGTCGTCTGCGCTATCGACTGCGGCTTGGTGGTGCAGCCGGATACGGTGGCGCAGCAGATCGAAGGCGGCGTGGTGTTCGGCCTCAGCGCCGCGCTGTACGGCGATATCGACATCAAGCACGGCCAGGTGCAACAGTCCAGTTTTAGCGACTATCGTCTGGTGAAAATGGCCGAAGCGCCCAAGGTGGAAACCCATATCGTCGCCAGCGCCGAAGCGCCGGGCGGCGTCGGCGAACCGGGTGTGCCACCGGTGGCGCCGGCGCTGGCCAATGCCTTGTTCAAGCTCACCGGGCAAAGGCTGCGCAGTTTGCCGTTAAAACTGGCGTAAGGCTGCAGAGCGCGTCGGTATTGGCCTGGTCTGCAGGCCAGTACCAGCGCGGCTTGCGGGGCCGAAATATCACACAGGTTTCGGGAAATGCAATATTGATAACGCTCTCGCTTGATTTTCAAACAGATGTTGACGTCGGCTCGGCCTTTTCCGGTGTTTGCGGTACGACCAGGCTAATCCCTTTTGAGAATGGCAGGGCTGTCGTCTTTGGTTGGGGAACGTATTCCGGGAATTACCAGGCCGGTCCGCACCAATACTGGCTAGCCGAGGTTGGCCGCGAGGGCGCATCTCACCGGCTATTGCCGGTTGAGATGACACACCGCACCGAAGGGCTGATGGCGCCTGCTGCTGACAGCTACGTGCAAGCCTTCAAGCTCGGAGAGAAATTCGGCCTGTTGCTTTCGACAGAGAGGGTGCTGTTGTTTGCGGGCATTCATGACGATCCCGTCACGATTCCAATCGCTAATCATTTCTCCGTCTTGGGTGAGCCGGCACATCGTTTGCATCGGCACGACAGCTATTTCACGCCTGTTCACTGCGGCAATGCCGCTGGCGATTGTGTACCGGTGGTCCTTTCCGATCCAAAGGGCTGGGGCCGCCACGGCCGCCATGTGTGCCTGTTGGAAATTGATCAGGCCGCCGGATCCGCCAGATGGTTGCACACGCAACCGGACGGGAGCCCGCGTACGACCGTGCTTGAAGAGTATCTGCCGCTCCACTCGGATGTTGCTGGTCTGGCGCCGGGCGATGCGCGGATCGACCGCGATGGCAGGTTTGTGCACGATCTGCCGCCATTGATCTACGACTGTGCATGGATCGACAGGCACTGGTACTTGTACCTGGCTGGCTACCAGGATAATTACAGCCGATTTGGCATTCCGCTCGGTGTACTGACGCGCAACTTCATCGATCTAACGTTGCTTGAGCCGGTATTCAAGCCCCAGGAACAAAGCTTCGGGCATATCTGCGCCTCGCTTGAGCGAATGATCGTCTCGCCCTTGCGGGCCAACGGCGCACACAAAGGCAAGCAAACGATATTTGTGTTTGGGGATGGAGAGGAACATATGCTGACCTTGCCACGGGGCTACAGCAAGTTTCAAGTCGAGGAATATTTCGCCGGACACTATTGGCTCACGCCGGCAGCAATGGGGCATAACCGGATGCCACTGACGATTGCGGCATGCACATGACGGCAGGCTGCAAACCTCGCCAGTATTGGCGCGCAGTCCGGTCTGCAGGACAGTGCCAGAGCGGCCTGCTGGTCCTGCCTGCCGTATTTTTTACTGCAAATGGACTAGATTTCGAATGCGCGATCGCAGACGGGGTAGGCCGGACTTCAGTCCGATGCTGTTGCTCGCGTTCGGCACCGCGTCGGACTGAAGTCCGACCTAGCCAATGAATCGGGCTGCAAACCGCATTGGTATTGCCTCGCAGTCTGGCCTGCAGGCCAATACCAGAGCGCTTTGCAGGGCAGGTTTGGTAGGGGTTAGGCCGGAGGCCGTAACCCACCGTTTTGTAATGCGGCGAGATCCGTCGGTGTATCGATATCCAGCAACACCGCCGGATCGTCGCAGGGGATGAGTTGCAGCAGGTGCCGCTGCGCGGCGACGATGTTGCGTGCGCCTTGATCGTCGTGCAGTTCTTGCAGGGCTGGGCCGAACTGTTTGGCGAAGCCTACCGGATGCCCCGACTGGCCCTGATACAGCGGCCGGGCGATGGCGGCGCCGTGGCGCAGCGCGTCGGCGACCAGGGCAACGGTTTGTGGCTGGATCTGCGGCATGTCGGCCAGCGCTACCAGCCAGCCGTCGCAATCGATTGCGGCAGCGATGCCGGCGGCGAGCGAGCTGCCCATGCCGGCGTCGGCGTTGGCGTGTTCCATCACACGGCAGCCCAGCTCTGCCAGAGCCATGGACAGTTGCGGTGTGCCGGGGCGGACTACGGCGATGACGTTGCCGATGGCCTGCAGCAAGGGGCGGGCGGCGGCAATGGCCAACGGTTCGCCATCGGCAAGCGTGGCCAGCAGTTTATTGTCCGGGCCGAAACGGCGCGAGGCGCCGGCGGCGAGCAGGATGGCACACAGATTCATCGGAATGTCTCGTTTCGCGGTTGCGGCATTATTTCATTGATTGCTTGAGAAGGATAAATCTGCCGATGTTGGCCGAAGATCAGCAAGTGTTGCACGATGCGCTGGCCTGGGCGGCGCAGGGGCTGCGGTTGTGGCTGGTGAGCGTGGCGCGTACCTGGGGCACTGCGCCGCGGCCGGTTGGCTCGTGGGCGGTGCTGGCCGGCGATGGCCGCATCAGCGGTTCGGTGTCCGGCGGCTGCATCGAAGACGATCTGGTGGCGCGCATGCGTGCCGGCGAGCTGGATCGGTCGCTGCCATTCCTGCTGCGTTACGGCGTGACCGCCGACGAGGCGCATCGCTTCGGTCTGCCGTGCGGTGGCACGCTGGAGCTGGTGGTAGAACCGAATCCGCCATTGTCGATGTTGCGCGAATTGCAGCAACGGCTGCAGGCAGGCGAGCGCTTGTTGCGCAGCGTCGATCTGGCTAACGGCGCAATCGACTGCCGGGCGGCGCAGGCAAGCGACGAATCGGCGTTGCTGGCGCAGCAATTCCGCGCCGTGCTTGGGCCGCGCTGGCGGCTGCTGATCGTCGGCGCCGGCCAGATCGCGCGTTATCTGGCGCCGATGGCGACGGCAATCGGCTTCGATGTCACGGTCTGCGATCCGCGTTTCGAGGCCGAAGCGGCGTGGGATGTCGCTCTGGCGCCAATGGTGCGCGACATGCCGGATGACTTTCTGTTGCACTGGCAGCCGGATGCGCACAGCGCGGTGGTAGCGGTGTCGCACGACCCGAAAATCGACGACCTGCTGTTGCTGGAGGCGCTCAAGTCAGCGGCATTCTTCATCGGCGCCATCGGTTCGCAGGCGAATCAGGCCAAACGGCGCGAGCGGCTGGCGGGCTTCGATCTGAGCGCTGGTGAAATCGCCCGGCTGCGCGGGCCGGTGGGGCTGGACATCGGCAGCAAGACGCCGCCGGAAATCGCCGTGTCGATTGCCGCCGAACTGGTGGCGGTGCGTAGCGGCAGGCGCTGAGCGGCGATACGACCGACGGTGGAATGAGGCTGCAGTGCGGCACGCACCGGGGCGATCGGGGAGGTCATGCCCGGCGCCGGGCACAGAGGGGATTCGGCATGCAGACTGCCGCCGCTCAGCGCACCCGGCGCGCTGCTGCGGCCGGTGCGCTGGGTGCCAGCCATTTGTCGATGGCGGCGTCGATCGCCGGCTTGAGCTGCTGCGCCGCGGGGCTGCGGCGCGATACTAACAAGTGCAATTGCGGCGCCTGGGCATCCGGCATCGGCGCAGTTGCCAGCATTGGATCGGCGAGAAAATTGCGTCCGGTCAGCGCAAAGCCGTGCATCACTTCCAGTTCTTCAAAAAAGTAATCGCAGCGCCCGGTCTTGAGTTTTTCGACCAGTTGTTCGTGGGTGTCGGCCTTCTGGTCAAGCTGTTGCTCATTCACGCCGTAGTGGGCGTAGCTGTAGCCGCGGATGCCGCATCCGGCAAGGCGAGCCAGCGCGGCTGGGTGCGTGGACGGCAGGCCGTCGGGAAAGCGGGGGCGGTAGTAGAAAATGTGCGGCGTCAGCCGCGCGTACGGCTGCGAGAAGTCGAAACGCCGCGCCCGTTCGCGGTCGTAATAAGCGTCCAGCGCCAGATCGACACGCCCGGTTTCGACCGCCAGCATGCAGCGCGCCCACGGCAGACGCTGCAGCTGCAGGTTGAACTGCAGCGATGTCGCTATCTGCGCCAGCATGGCGATGCTGCTGCCGCGGCTATCGCCGACGATACGCTTGTCTTCGCGCAGGCTGCGGAAATTGAAGGGCGGAAAATCGTCGACTTCGGTGCAGACGTTGATCGTTTGCGCCCATGCCGGCGCCAGCGCCAGCCCGGCCAGCCAGGCTGCAAGAGAGCGGTTGAGTTGCATGTGCGCGTACGCCAGGTTTTGTTGACGTTGGTTTCACGGCTGCGTTTGACGCAGTTTTGAGCCCGAAGGGCGTCAAACCCTTCGGGCTGGCAGAGGCATAATCCGCTACCGTAGCCGATTCGCGGCGCATTGGCTAGCGTTGTCGGCACCGGGGTTGCCGATTGCGGGCAGCGGCCGGTGTCGGCCGGGGGCGGATCAGAGGCCGTTGGCGGCGACCTGCTGGAAGAATCCGCGCGCTGCAGTGAGGCAGAAGGGCGCGGCAATAAAGTGGTATTGCCCCATCACCGCCGCCTGGCCGCCATCGGTTGCACCGGCCTGCACCGCAGCGGCGGCGATGGCGGCCTTGGTCTGGGCAAAGCCAGCCTTGAGCGGCGCGAACGGGTCGCTGGCGGAGCTCGCCGGCGCGTCGATATCCAGCGTCGTTACCCGTCCGGCCGGCAGCCCGGACCACTGGCCCTGCATCAGCCGGGTGTTGAGGTAATACACGGTCGGATCGCTATTGGCGCCGCACAACAGCGTCGGCCGGCTCGGGCCATTGCGCCAGCCGCGCAGGTCGTTGTTCTTCAGTGCCTTGCGCAGTGGGTGCGCCGAGCTTGCCGGCTGGCCGGTGGTGTAGCTGGGCACCGCGCCGTCGGGAGACGCCAGCGCATCCATGATGTAGCCGAGCCGGTAGTTGTTGTTGATCAGGTTGCCAGAGCCGAAGCCGAGCAGCGCCAGCGGGTTGTTGGCCGGCGGCGAAATCGAATTCAGCAGGTTCTGCAGGTTCGGATCGCCGTTCGGCGCATGCGGCGGCGTGCCGGAGAACAGCGCGAATTGCGGCAGCAGCCCCTGTTGCAGGATGGTGCCGATCGGTGTGCTGCTTGGCAGCAAGCCGTTGGCAAGTGTGGCGTAGCCGTATTCGTAGATATCGTAGGGCGAGCTGAAAATACCGTAGCTGCGCTGGTACGAATCGGCCAGCATGTTTGCCATCAGCGGGGCCGGCAGGTTGACGTTGCCGTAAAACAGCGTATCGACAAACGCCTGCAGCGCATAGGGGCCGGACGACGGTGCGGCGGCAGTGACGTGGATGCCGAGATTCTGGAACAGCCGCTGCGTTGCCATCGCCACATGGCCGCCCTGTGAATAGCCGGTAAGGAACAGCTGGCCGTTTTCGCGCGTGCGCGGTGTGCCGGCCGGCAGGGCCGGATTGTTCAGGCCGAGTGTCAGGCGTGCACCGATCAGGCCGTCGAGCATGTCCTTCGACTGCTGCGATGCCACCAGATACGGATGGTAGCTGAGCCGCGACGCGCCGTAGCCGGCGTAGTTCGGCGCCACCACGATATAGCCCTGCGCGGCATAGGTGGCGGCGATGGTTGTCGCCTCCGTATTGTTTTGCAGGTCGGCCATGTTGTAGTTGCGATCCATTGCCGTGCCGTGCGCATACAGTACCAACGGCCGCTGGCCGCTGCAGCCCGGCGTGCTGCCGGTCGGCAGCATCAGCGCACCGGTGGCGTTGGTCAGCTCGTTGCGCGCGCCGAGCGTCAGATACGGATACTCGATTAGCGCGATATCGCAGCGCGGCGTGCCGGCCACTTGCAGCAGCTGCTGCCCGGTCGGGCTCGACAGCAGCAGTGCGTTGAACTGGCCGGCGCTGAGTTGCGTGGCCGGGCGTGCCAGCAGCGCCGCCGGATCGAAGCTGGCGGCACTGGCAGGCGCAGTGGTGAAGAGCAGGGTGGCGCATGGGGTAAAGCTCAGGTGTAACAGCTTGCTGATGACACAGTTCATCGCTATCTCCTCGGTGTTGGCTTGTGGCATGCATGATTTCCCATCTGCCGGGCGCAACGGGAGCGCGGCAGCTGGCATTGTTTCCGGCAACAACAGGGCTTGCTCTGCGTGCTGGCGGCGCGGCACGGAAGGGGATTGCCGGAAAGAATTGCGGGCTGGGCGATATCGGGCCGGACGCATGTCGCTGGCTGTCTGCTGCAGCCATTATGGTCGCGCCGGCTGTGGCGCTGGGCCGTTGCGACGGCACCTCCAGAGCCTAGATCAAACCGTGATCCAATGCAAAATATTGTTTGTAATCATAAGTATATGATTAATTTGCCTGGTGGTGCCGGGCGTGTGCCGCATTACGGCAGGCATCTGGAATATGTGTTTCGGCGTGTCCGGCTGCTGCCGATGTCGAGCGCAATTATTCCGTTGCAACAATGACTAAGCGTTGCCCGGCGCTGGCGGTTTGCGGTTGCTGTATGTGATTGCAGCACCGGCCGGCGCGCTGCGGCGCCGGCCTGCTGCCGTACTGGTTATGTCATGCGCATATGGCGAGGCGTGTGCAAGGCGCTCAGCGCTTGATGCGCGCCACTCCGAACATCACCAGCGCCATGCCGCCGAGCTGCAGTGCCGAAACCGATTCGCCCAGCAGCAGCCAGGCCGCCAGCATGGTCAGCACCGGGCCGATGCTGCCGGCAGTGGCCGCCGGGCCGGGGCCGATACGCTGGATTGCCTGCGCCAGCCACCAGATCGGCAGCACTGTCGACAACAGCGCCATCAGCGCGGCGTTCAGCCATACGCCGGCAGGCATCGCCAGTATCTTCTGCGGCGCACCGAACAGCGCACAATGCGCCAGCACCCACAGGCACGATGCCACACCGGCCAGCCCGGTCAGCCGCAGTGAGCCGACCTTGCCGATCAGCTCGCCGACGCCAAGCATGTACAGCGCGTAGACGAACGCTGCAGCGAAAATCCACAGTCCGCCGATCAGCACGTCGCCACGGTCGCCGTGCTGGCCCAGATCGTGACCGAACGCCAGCAACAGTCCGAGATAACAGAGCGCCAGCGCTTGCCACAGCTGGCGCGCCGGTCGCTGGCGCTGGAACCAGGCTCCGAGCAATACCACGATGGTGGGATAGACGTACAGGATCAGCCGTTCCAGCCCGGTGCCGATGTAGCTGAGGCCGATGAAGTCGTACAGGCTCGACAGGTAATAGCCGATGCACGCCAGCAATGCGATCTGCAGTAGCGTGCGCCGGTCCAGCGGCTGGCTGCCGGCCGGTGCCGCCAGCGCCAGCCAGGCGAACAGCGGCAGTGCCAGCAGCATGCGCATTGTCAGCAGCGTCAGCGCATCGACCGGCCCGGCGAGATAGGCGAGTTTGACGAACACCGCTTTGAGCGAAAAACCGGCTGCAGCCAGAATTGCGTACAGGCGCCCGTCCTGCAGCAACGCAGCCGCTACCGGGCTGGGCAATAGTGGTCGCGCGGTGACTTGGGCGCTGGCTGAGTCGGGCATGATGGAGAGCTCCTGCGGTATTCGGCGATTCGCGACAGGCTTATTGTGTTTGAAAGCGATGGCGCAGAATATGCCAATATTTGACAGTCACCCTGCTAAAAAAACGAAACCATGACCCGCTTCGACTTGGCCGATCTGAATCTGTTGCTGCTGGTGGAACAGACCGGCAGCCTCAGCGCCGCCGCGGCTGCGGTGCCGGTTGCGTTATCCGCTGCCAGCTACCGGTTGCGCCAACTGGAGGGCCGGCTCGGGCTGCAATTGTTCGTGCGCAAGCCGGATGGCCTGGAGCCGACGCCGGCCGGGCGCATCGCGCTGGATCATGCACACCGCGTGTGGCAGCAGGTGGCGCAGATGCAGGCGGCACTGGCGCAGCTCGCCGGCCAGCAGCAGGTGGCGCTGAAGCTGGCGGCCAATACCGTCGCCAACAGCACCTTTCTGCCCGAGGCGCTCGGGCCGTTTCTGGCGGATTTTCCCGAAGTCAGCCTGCAGGTGGAGGAGCGCGCCAGCCGCGACATTCTCAAGGGGCTGCGCGACGGCGAGCTGGAAATCGGTGTGCTCGACGGCAATCTCGATCTCGACGGGCTGGTGTCGCTGCCGTTCCGCCACGACCGGCTGGTGCTGCTGGTGGCGCAGCAGCATCCACTGGCGTCGCGCCAGCGCTGCAGTTTTGCCGAAACGCTGGCTTGCCCGTATGTCGGTATGCCGGCCGAGCGGGCGATGCAGCGATTCGTCGAGGATATGGCCGTACTGGCCGGCAGGCCGCTGACAGTGCGGGTGCGCGCGCCGAGCTTCGATGCGATTGCGCAACTGGTAGCGCAGAACGTCGGTGTGGCGATCCTGCCGCTGGCTGCGGCGCAGCGCCTGGCGCACAGCCTGCCGCTGTGGCTGGTCGAGTTGAGCGAGGCGTGGGCCACGCGCGAGCTGCGCGTATGCGTGCGTGACGTTGCTTCGCTGGACAGCCATGCGCGCCAGCTGCTGGAGTATCTGGCGCGCTGAGCGTGAGTTGTGGGGAGTGAACGCTTCAGTGGTCCGGTTGTAGCGCGGAGCGTAGCGCCAGCCATTGTTGCAGTTTCTGTGCGTACGCCAGTGTATGTGCCGGGCTGGACGACGGCAGAATCAGGCTGGTCTTGCCGAGTGCGGCGATCTGCCGCTGGCGTCTGCCGGCGGTCTGACCATTGAAAGCGACCAGCCGCAGTCGCGGCAGCGATGCGATCAGCTGTGCCAGATCGTTGTGCTGCTGCTCGCGGATATTGCTGTCGAGGCTGCCGTGGCGTTGCGCTGCGGCAATCACATCCCACAAACCCACGCCATGCCCTTGCATGGTTGCCAGTCGCTGCGGGTAAGGCTGCTCTGCCAAAGGCTCGCCGAGCACCGCTCCCAGCAGGCGCCAGAACTGGTTCTGCGGGTGGGCGTAGTACTGTTGCGCCGCCAGCGAGGCATCGCCGGGCAGGCTGCCGAGAATCAGTACGCGGGTGGCCGGATCGACTACGGGCGCAAAGCAGCTTTTGCGTGGAGGAGTATTCATTGCGGTGCAACAAAAAAGCCGCAGTTGCACACTGCGGCCTTGTGTCAATCTGTCGCCGGCTCAGTGTTGTCCGCGCCGTGCCTTGACCATGCTGATCAGGCGTTCGAACAGGCTGACGTCCTGCTCGTTTTTCAGCAATGCGCCATGCAGCGGCGGGATCAGGTCTTCGGCACGCTGGCTCTTCAGCGCATCGGCCGGAATGTCTTCCGCCAGCAGCAGCTTGAGCCAGTCGAGCAGTTCCGATGTGGACGGTTTTTTCTTGATGCCGGGCAACTCGCGAATCGCGAAGAACAGTTCCAGCGCTTCGCGCAGCAAATCCTGCTTCAGCTGCGGATAGTGCACATCGACAATTTGCGTCATCGTGTGCTTGTCCGGGAAGCGGATGTAATGAAAAAAGCAGCGGCGCAGGAACGCATCCGGCAGCTCTTTTTCGTTATTCGAGGTGATGATGATGATCGGCCGGTTTTTGGCGCGCACGGTCTGCTGTGTCTCGTAGACATAGAATTCCATGCGGTCGAGTTCGCGCAACAGATCGTTGGGAAACTCGATATCGGCCTTGTCGATTTCATCGATCAGCAACACCGCCTGGCTGTCGCCTTCAAAGGCTTCCCACAGCTTGCCCTTGACGATGTAATTGCCGATATCCTTGACCCGCTCGTCACCCAGCTGCGAGTCGCGCAGCCGCGACACCGCGTCGTATTCATACAGGCCCTGCTGCGCCTTGGTGGTGGATTTGATATGCCACTGGATCAGCGGCATGCCGAGCGCGCTGGCAACTTCCTCGGCCAGCATGGTCTTGCCGGTGCCGGGCTCGCCCTTGATCAGCAGCGGGCGTTGCAGGGTGATCGCGGCGTTGACCGCCATCATCAGGTCTTGGGTGGCGACGTAACTGTCGGTGCCGGTAAAGCGGGTCATGAAAATTCCAGAAAATGCGTGGTTATTCGTCGGCAAAGGCGGTCTGGATGTCTTCCAGTGTCAGGTGCCAATGGTCGAGCATGTGGGTGAAAATGGCCATTTCCACATCGCTGAACTCGGCATCGGCCTTGGACATATCGAGCATCATTGCGCACAGCAGCAGGCGCTTTTTCGGCTCGTCGACGCAGTCCAGCAGCTCGTTGATGCGCGTACGGTCGATCAGGTGTACCGTGCCGTCGGCATCGGCCGAATCGGTCAGGTCGGTACAGTAGTGATGCAGCACATCGATGAATTTCTTGCGGTCGATCTCGAGAATGCCGTAGATGTTCAGCTTGTCGAGCAGTTCCAGCTCGCGGTCGTCCATGCTGCCGTCGGCGACCATCAGCATCGCCAGAATCCGGGCCATCGCCTCGGGGCTGTTCTGTTTGTACTCTTTCATTGTTCTCTTTCCTTGTCGCTGCTTGTGAATTTGGCGCGGAATACCGCCGGCACGGCATGCAGCTTGCGTGCGGCATAGTCGAAGAACACCAGACCGGTCTTGGCCCGCGCGACCTCTTTGCCGGTTTCGGTGTTGCTCAGACGGTAATAAATATCGCAACCGTAACGGCTGAACTCATCGACTGCAAGCGCTACCCGCAGACGGTCGCCATAAAATGCTTCCGCCTTGTATACCACGGCGGCATCGGTAAGGATGATGCCGAGCCCTGCGATATCCAGCTCGGCAAAGCCCAGCGATGCAAACAGCTGCACGCGCGCCTCGTGTACCAGCGCCAGTACCGCGTCGTTGCCGAGGTGCCCGCCATAGTTGATGTCGCCGATACGCAGCGCGATTTCGGTGCTGAAGTCGACATGCGTCGGCAGGGTGATCTTGATGCGTGCCATGCAGATCCGGATATACAGTCTGTCGGCGAGTGTATTAGCGTCCTCTGCAATTTTCAACCTGCATGGTCCCGATTTTGCTAGACTCGGCTGCAGGCATCGATTTTCCGTGGGAGCACACCATGTACCAACGCATTCTGGTTCCGATCGACGACAGCGAAACTTCCCATCGCGCACTGCAAGAAGCGATCCGCTTTGCGGTGGATCAGAAGGCGCTGATCCGTCTGGTCAGCGTAATCGACCTGGCGCAGTTCAGCTGGGGCGGTGCCGAGTTTCTCGATACCAGCGACCTGCAGACGTCGCTGCGTCAGGCCGGGCAGCAGACGCTGGCAAAGGCACAGGCGCAGATGCAGACCGATGGCGTGGTGGCGGAAATCGCTTTGCTGGAAACCTGGGGCGGGCGCATTCCGCAGCTGATCATCGAAGAAGCCGGGCGCTGGCAGGCGGATCTGATCGCGATGGGCACACATGGCTGGACCGGGCTGGATCATCTCATCCTTGGCAGCGTTGCCGAGGGGGTGGTGCGGATTGCGCCGATCCCGGTACTGCTGATTCGCGCCAAATAAGGCTGCCGCAGTCTTGGCGCTCGGCGAACTGTCGGTCAGCAACCACGACCGCGATGTTTTTGGCCTGAAATACGTATATCCGGTGGTGTCACGCCGCGCCGGCGGCGTATCGGTCGGTATCAACCTCAATCCCAATAACGCCTGCAACTGGGCCTGCGTGTATTGCCAGGTGCCCAATCTGACGCGCGGCAACGCGCCGCCGATCGATCTCGGGCAATTGCGCGCCGAGTTACGCCTGATGCTGCAGGCCATCGTGCACGGCTCGTTTCTGCAAGATCACGTGCCGGAGGCGGCGCGGCGTCTCAACGATATCGCTTTTTCCGGCAATGGCGAGCCGACCAGTGCCAGCTGTTTTGCCGATGCGGTGGAACTGGTTGGTGCGGTGCTGCGCGAATTCGGCCTGCAGGAGCAGATCAAGCTGGTGCTGATCAGCAACGGCAGCCTGATCGGCAAGCCGGCGGTGCAGGATGGATTGCGCCGCCTGGCAGCGCTTGGCGGCGAGATATGGTTCAAGCTGGATCGCGGTAGCGCTGCCGATATGGCGGCGGTGAATCAGGTGCATCTGGCGCCGGCGGCGGTACTGCGTAATCTACTGCAGGCGGCGCAGCTGTGCCCGACCTGGGTGCAGAGCTGCTTTTTTGCCTGGGATGGCGCAGTTCCTGCCGCGGATTCAGTGGCGGCTTATCTGCAGCTGCTGGCCGACGCTGTCAATGCCGGCGCCGGCTTGCGCGGTGTGTTGCTGTACGGACTGGCACGGCCGTCGTTGCAGCCGCAGGCTCCGCATCTGTCTCCGGCACCGCTGGAGTGGATGCAGGCGCTGGCAGAAAAAATTCAGGCGCTCGGACTGCAAGTCAAACTGAGCGCCTGAACCATATGCTCATTGTCGGCCAGTGCCGGCAATGACGCTTCCCCCACGGCCGGGGAGAGGTCTGTCAGTGATCGGTATCTTCCTGATTCGGCTGCGATTCCGCACGTGCCTTCACTGCCTTGCGCAGGCTCTTGTACAGATCCGGATGCGTTTCGCGCAGGTAGTCGATGATATCGAAGTCTTCCTTGCGGACACGGGTCAGGTCGAGCTGTTCCACATGCACCAGACGCAGCAACTCGCGTACCGGTTTCGGCATGTTGCGACCGCTCTCATAACGCGAGCCACCGCTCTGGGTTACGCCGATCTGGGTCCAGAATTCCTGCTGGTTCAGGCCGAGCTTGCGACGAATGTCACGCGGGTTCAGGATTTTTTCGAAAAGTTTCATTTTGGTAGCCTCAATCTGTGATCTGTTTTTCAAGAAAACTGCAACAAGGAGCAAATTCCCTTAATACAAGCGTTTTTCAGACCGATTTTATAGTTACAGACTTACGGCTGTTTCCGAAGTTCCATCTGCCCCGGTCTGTCATGGCCCGGTGGAATGTCTGTTTATAATTATATGATAATGTAAACCTCTATCCCATACAACTGAAATTATGCAATTTCCATATTGGGGCATACCCTGATGTCATTCAAGGGTAATAATTAAATAAATGACATTACCAAGCTGAAAGCAAGCTCTATTTTGCTGTTTTCGATAAATCAAGGAGAAAATGCAGAGGTGGCGAGCCGAACCCCCGGCACTTGCAAGAAATAGCTGTGGCTGCTTCCTTCCGGACCTGACCAGGTTCACTACCTTGCAATGCGGGGAGGCCCGCCATTGAAGCTGGATGGCTACGCCCGTGATGCTTGTTGCAGGCGGCAGACCGTCCATGAGACTGGCGGAGAGAGGGGGATTCGAACCCCCGTCAGGATATTATCCTGAACACGCTTTCCAGGCGTGCGACTTAAACCACTCATCCATCTCTCCAGAGAGCCGCGAAGAATATACCAACTCACCGATGCTGGCAAGTTCGGCTCCCCGGCTGCGATTATCGCTCACCCGGTTTGCACTTGAATTCGGCTGCCGCCAAATTTGGCAAATCCGGGCTAGAATGTCGGCCTATGGCCTATCAAGTTCTCGCACGCAAATGGCGCCCCCGTAACTTTGCCTCGCTGGTCGGGCAGGAGCACGTGGTGCGCGCGCTTTCCAATGCGCTGGATAACCAGCGTTTGCATCATGCCTATCTGTTTACCGGTACGCGTGGCGTCGGCAAGACGACGCTGGCGCGCATCGTTGCCAAGGCACTGAATTGCGAAACCGGCGTCACTGCGACGCCGTGCGGCGAATGCACCGCCTGTCGGCAGATTGACTCCGGGCGCTTTGTCGATCTGCTGGAGCTGGATGCCGCCAGCAATACCGGCATCGACAATATGCGCGAAGTGATCGACAACGCCCAGTACGCGCCGACTGCCGGCCGCTACAAGGTTTACATCATCGATGAAGTGCACATGCTGTCGAAATCGGCATTCAATGCGATGCTGAAAACGCTGGAAGAGCCGCCGGCACATGTGAAGTTCATTCTTGCGACCACCGATCCGCAAAAAGTGCCGGTAACGGTGCTGTCGCGCTGCCTGCAGTTCAATCTGCGGCAGATTCCGCAGCAGGTGGTGGCGGGGCATCTGCAATACGTGCTGGAGCAGGAGTCGATTCCGTTCGAAGTGCCGGCGCTGCAGTTGCTGGGGCACGCCGCCGCCGGCAGCATGCGCGATTCGCTCAGCCTGCTGGATCAGGCGATAGCCTACGGCAGCGGCCGTGTTGAAGAGGTCGGCGTGCGCGCCATGCTGGGGGCAATCGACCAGACTTATCTGTTCAATCTGCTCGATGCTCTCGCCGCCGCGGATGGCAATGCCTTGCTGGCGGAGACCGAGCGCATGGCCGAGCGCAGTATCGGTTTCGAGGCCGCTCTGCAGGATCTGGCTGCGCTGCTGCACCGTATCGCGCTGGCACAGATCACGCCGGCAGCAATGGCGGAAATGGCCGATCGACAGCGCATTGCCGAACTGGCGGGGCGGCTTTCCGCCGAGGAAATCCAGCTTTACTATCAGATTGCCATCCATGGGCGGCGTGATCTGGCGCTGGCGCCGGACGAGTATGCCGGCTTCAGCATGACCATGCTGCGCATGCTGGCATTCGCACCGGATGGCTCTGTGCCTGCGCTTGCCGCCCCGGCTGTTGCTGCTTCGGCCAAGGTCGCTCGCCCGCAGCCGG
>CALMFQ010000486.1 GCA_937863215.1 uncultured Pseudomonadota bacterium | reverse complement strand
TTGGCCGCATCGGTGAAGCTGCCGGCTTCCGGTAACGTGTTCATCAGCGTCAAGCCGCAGGACAAGCCGGGCGTGGTCGAAGTCGCGCGTGCCTTGTCGCAGTTGGGCTTTGGCCTGTTTGCGACCAAGGGTACGGCAGCGGCGATTGCCGAGGCCGGCATTCCGGTAACGGCGGTGAACAAGGTCAACGAAGGCCGGCCGAATATCGTCGACCAGATCAAGAACGGCGACATCCAGATGGTGATCAACACGGTCGAGGAAAAGCGTTCGGCGATTCAGGATTCGTACTATATCCGCCATGCCGCACAGCAGGCTCGTCTGACCATCTACACTACGCTGGCAGGCGCGCGCGCCGCATCGATCGGCATGCAGCATATGGCCGAGCTGGCAGTGTACGATGTGCAGGGTTTGCACAAACAGGTCGCAGAAAAGCTGTAAACTAAAGCAACTTAATTAAAGCCCGAGGCCGCCGTCCGAGAACGGCGGCCTGTTCTTTTGGCTGTGAATACAGGAGAGTTTTTATGATCAAGGTTCCGCTGACGGTACGAGGCGCGGAGTTGCTGAAACAGGAGCTGCATCACCTGAAAACGGTGGAGCGGCCGAACGTGATTCAGGCAATTGCCGAAGCGCGCGCGCAGGGCGATTTGTCGGAAAATGCCGAATACGACGCCGCCAAGGAGCGCCAGGGTTTCATCGAGGGGCGCATTGCCGAGCTTGAAGGCAAGATTTCCAATGCCCAGATCATCGATCCGACCGCAATCGATGCCGACGGCCGCATTGTGTTCGGAGCGACGGTCGAGCTGGAAGACCTGGAGTCGGGGGCGGTGGTGACTTACCAGATCGTCGGCGAGGATGAGGCTGATCTGAAAGTGAGCAAGATTTCCGTCAGTTCGCCGATTTCGCGTGCCCTGATCGGCAAGTTTGCCGGCGATGTCGCCGAGGTGCAGGCGCCGGGTGGTCTGCGCGAATACGAAGTGCTCGACGTTCAATATATCTGATCGGTAGCGATGAGCAATTTTGCCGATTCTTTGCGCAATATCCTGCAGACGCTGTGGGTGGGCGGCTTATGGGCAATTGGCGTGCTGGTGGCGCCGATTCTGTTCTCGGCGTTGGGCGATAACCGTGCTCTGGCTGGCCTGCTGGCCGGCCGGATGTTTGCCGCGATTGCCTGGGTGGGGATCGCCAGCGCGGTTTACCTGCTTGGGCATACGCTGTATCGCGTGGGATTTCGTGGCATGAAGGAGGGCTCGTTCTGGCTGATCGCCTGCATGCTGTTGCTGACGCTGGTGAATAATTTCGCCATCCACCCGTGGATTGCGCATCTGAAGGAGCAGGCCGCCAATGTTGCGCGCGGCGTGTTCGGTGGCGGTTTCGATACCGCACACGCGCTGTCGACGTTGTTGTATCTGCTGGTGTGTCTGCTGGGGCTGGCGCTGGTGGTGAAGGGAAGCAGCGCCAAGGGTTGACGCTGCCGACAGCCGCTGGAGTCAGCGCTTGCCGAGACGGCGGCGGCGATTGCCGCCTG
>CALMFQ010000485.1 GCA_937863215.1 uncultured Pseudomonadota bacterium | reverse complement strand
GAAAGGGAGGGAGTATTTGGAGCAGGTTCAAACATAATCGGGCCGGATCAATAAATGGCAGTACGGCTGATCGAGGGCAGCTCCAGTTCGGCAAACGCTTCGCGTACCGCGTCGATTACCGCCGGGCGCGGAAAGCTCTTGCGCCAGGCCAGCACGACCTGGCGGGTCGGGCTCGGATCGGTGAACGGGCGGGTTGCCAGCAGCCGGTCGTCGGCCCATTTACCCTCCACCGAACTGGCCGGTACCACACTGACGCCGCTGCCGGATGCGACCATGTAGCGGATGGTGGTCAGCGAACTGCCTTCCAGCGTCGAATGATGGCCGTCGGACGAAAATGCCGAACGGTTCAGCGCCGGGCATACCTGCAGTACCTGATCGCGGAAACAGTTGCCGGTGCACAGCAGCAGTACGTTTTCGTCGGTCAGCTGCTGTGGCGCTACATTGGGCTGTTTTTCCCACGGATGGCCGAGCGGCATGATGACGCGGAACGGCTCGGCATACAGCGGTTCGACCACGATACCCGGTTCTTCGAACGGCAGCGCCAGGATTGCCAGATCGATATCGCCCTGTTTCAGCAGCTCGGCCAGCCGCGCGGTATAGTTTTCCTCGATCATCAGCGGCATCTGCGGCGCCACGGTGCGCAATGCCGGAATCAGGTCCGGCAGCAGATACGGGCCGATGGTGAAAATCACCCCCAGCCGCACCGGGCTGGCCAGCTGATCCTTGCCGTGCGCGGCAATCTGCTTGATCACCGAGGTCTCTTCCAGCACCCGCTGCGCCTGCTCGACAATGCGGTGGCCGATCGGTGTGACATTGACGTCGCCGCTGTTGCGTTCGAACAGCGTGATGCCGAGTTCATCCTCAAGTTTTTTCACCGCTACCGACAACGTTGGCTGGCTGACGAAGCAGGCCTCTGCCGCGTGGCCGAAGTGGCGTTCACGGGCAACGGCAACGATGTAACGCAACTCGGTCAGGGTCATGGCGCGGCTTTCGCGGAGGTGGGTAATTTGACGATAGCCAATTGCTATCGGCAACACAAGGGCATTCAAGTCATGCTGCTGTTACTCGCTCTGCGGTAAACTGGCGGCCGTTTTCATTTACCCGCTGTCGAATCATGTTGCTACGCAAAACCCTTACCCTGCTGCTGTCCGCCTCACTGCTTGCCGCTTGCGCCGTCGAGCCGGCGGCCAAGATCGAGCTGCCGAAACAGCCGGTAAAACCGCTTGCCAAACCGAAACTGGCATTGGCGCTGGGCGGTGGCGCCGCCAAGGGCTTTGCCCACGTCGGCGTGATCAAGGCGCTGGAAGCACAGGGTATCGTGCCGGACATCATCGTCGGCACCAGCGCCGGCAGCGTGGTCGGCAGCCTGTACGCATCCGGCTACAACGGCTTCGAGCTGCAGAAAATGGCGATGCAGCTGGAGCAGGACAGCGTCGGCGATTTCACCTTCTCCAGCCGCGGCTTCATCAAGGGCGAGCTGCTGCAGAACTTCATCAACAAATCGGTGCAGAATCGCCCGATAGAA
>CALMFQ010000484.1 GCA_937863215.1 uncultured Pseudomonadota bacterium | reverse complement strand
CGCCGACCTGACGCCGCAGCCGATATTCGCTGCGACACCGGCGCAGGGTCGGAAGACCGGATTGCCGCCACGGCTGGCGGCACGCCTGAGCGGTCGCTATGGCACGCGGGCCGAAGAATTGCTGGCACTGGCCCGGCCGGGCGAGCTGCAAACCGTCGCCACCACCGATATCTGCTGGGCCGAGCTGCGCTGGGCAGCGCGCAATGAGCAAGTGGTCCATTTGCAGGACCTGCTGCTGCGCCGCACCCGCTTGGGTCTGCTGGTGCCACACGGCGGCGCCGGACTGCTGCCGCAGATCAAATTGCTGGCCTGCGCCGAGCTGGGCTGGGACGAATCACGCTGGCAAACCGAGTGCGAACAATACTTGGCGCTGATCGCCAGCCATTACAGCCTGCCCGCCGCAAGCGCGGCGTAACCGACTGAATACCGACCATCATGGCCAACGAATACCTGCTCAGCATCGATAACGGAACCCAGAGCGTACGTGCACTGCTGTTCGACCTGCACGGCCATCTGGTGGCCAAATCGCAGGTGCATCTGCATGCCTATTTTTCCGATCATCCCGGTTGGGCCGAGCATGATCCAGAGGGCTACTGGCAGGCCGTATGCCAGGCCTGCCAACGGCTGTGGGCCGACAACCATATCCCAAAAAGCGCGATCAAGGGGGTGGCAGTGACCACCCAGCGCGGCACCATGATCAACCTCGACAAACATGGCAAGCCGCTGCGCCCAGCGATCGTCTGGCTCGATCAACGCAAAGCGCAACAGGTACCGCCGATCAAATGGTGGTGGCGCGCGGCATTCAAGCTGGCGCGCGTCGATTACACCATCCGCTATTTTCAGCACGAGGCCGACGCCAACTGGATTGCCGAACACCAACCGCAAATCTGGGACCAGACCGACAAATACCTGATGCTCGGCGGCTATCTGAATTACAAGCTATGCGGCCGCGCTGTCGATTCGACCGGCTCTCAGGTCGGTTATCTACCGTTCGATTTCAAGCGCCAGCACTGGGCACCGAGCTGGGACTGGAAATGGCAGGCAATGCCGGTGCGGCCGGAGATGCTGCCGGATTTGGTGCCGCCCGGCACGGTGATCGGCGAGATCAGCCGCGAGGCGGCCAGCGCAACCGGCATCCCCGAGGGCATTCCGCTGATCGCGGCTGCCGCGGACAAGGCGTGCGAAGTGATCGGCGCCGGCTGCCTGCAGCCGCATATCGGCTGCCTGTCTTATGGCACCACGGCCACTATCAACACCACCACGCCGAAATATGTCGAGGCGATGCCTTTCATTCCGCCCTACCCGGCGGCGGTGCCGGATATGTACAACACCGAAATCCAGATTTTCCGCGGCTTCTGGATGGTCAGCTGGTTCAAGGAGCAATTCGGCCATCTGGAGAAAATGGCGGCAGAGCATCAGGGCATAGTGCCGGAAATGTTGTTCGACGAGCTGGTGAACACGGTGCCGCCGGGGTCCATGGGCTTGATGCTGCAACCGTACTGGAGTCCCGGCATCCGTTTTCCCGGCCCGGAGGCCAAGGGGGCGATTATCGGCTTTGGCGACGTACATACCCGCGCCCATGTCTACCGGGCGATTCTCGAAGGACTGGCGTATTCATTGCGTGAAGGCAAAGAAGCAATCGAAAAACGCAGCAGGACGCCGATCACCAGTCTGCGCATTTCCGGCGGCGGTTCGCAGAGCGATGCGGCAATGCAACTGACGGCGGATATCTTCAATCTGCCGACCGCACGGCCACACATTTACGAAACCTCTGGTCTGGGTGCGGCGATCAACGCGGCGGTAGGGCTGAAGCTACACCCGGATTTCCGTAGTGCGATCGACGCGATGACCCGTACCGGGCAACTCTTCGAGCCCGATCCGCAACATGCGCAAATTTACGAGCAACTGTACCGGCGGGTCTACAAGCCGATGTATCAGCGACTGCAGCCGTTGTACGAACAAATCCGGCAGATCACCGGCTACCCGAAACTGGTGTGAATCACGACGAGAATTGTTCCACCGAATCGCTGGCCGATTCGTCCAGCCGCACATATTCGCGGCTGGGGAAACAGCGGCGGATATAGGGAATCATGTCTTCTTTTGCCGGTAACTGCATGTCCAGGCTATTGGCCAGCAATACCGCCAGCCTCCCCCAGCTGGTCAGATTGCCTTCGTAGCGATCCACCGCCACTACGGCGTGCCACGGATAAAACTGATCCATGACCAGCACGGCTTCCAGTGCGACGTCAATATCGCGCAAGGTGTGCAGACTACGCGAATCGCCGCTGGCACGGGCGCGATAGCTCTCGTACATGATCAGATCGCGGATACGGTTCAGGCGCGAGGCCGCCAGCGCCGACCAGGGTTGCGATTGCTCGTAACGCCAGAATTTCAGATCGATTGCGCGCAGGATTTGCCGCGTCAGTTCCGGCAGGCTTGTCGCGCCATTCATGATCACCGCAAATGCGCCGGCGATCAGCAGGCGCTGGGTTGTGTCCGAGCGCGGAGCACTGCCTACGGTAAAAATCGCCGGAACCGCTCCCTTGCCGGCGCGCAGCATTTCGGTAAACGCCCGCCGCCCCTCGCCGCGCGCATCGTTTTCCAGCACACACACCACCCGTTCACCGGCGTGGTCGAGCTGCCACAGCAATTCGGCAACATCGTCGGCCACCGCCACGCCAACGCCGGCCTGAGCCAGATGCTCGACAACCTGTGTACGCCAGGCGGCATCGTGGATCAAAACGACTACAGGGACTGACATCGCAACCTCCAGAGTGGTGCCATCACACTGAATCTACTGAGAAAACGGGCGGGCCGGCTTTCAGAATACCGTTATTATGGCCGCAAGCAGCGGGATTTGGCAGGCGAATCCGCCGTACGGTCATGATCACGTCATCAACGGCAAAAAAAACAGGGTAGCCACGGCTACCCCATTCGACCGTATCGCTACAAAATCATTCCACGTGTCTGGCAATAAACGCTTGAATCTGCGCCAGATCCGCAGGCATTACCTCAACCCGCTGCGGCAACTGTTCCAGATTCTCCAGGCCAGCCGGGCGTGCCGGTTTTTGTCCCAGCGCTTCAACCATGGTTTCTTCGAATTTGGCCGGCAGCGCCGTTTCCAGTACCAGTGTCGGTACTGCAACGTCGCGGTTCTCCAGCGCCACTTTCATGCCGTCAGCGGTATGCGGATCGATTACCACGCCGTAGTCCTGATGAATCTTGCGGATATGCGCGATACGATCGGCATGCGAGCTGCGGCCGGAACCGAAGCCATATTCAGCCTGCATGCGGCCGAAGAATTCGCTGTGCGACAAATCGAAACCTTCACCCTTCTCCACCTGGCGCCACAATTCAGCCAGTTTTTGCGGGTCGCGGCCGACCACGTCGAACACGAAACGCTCCAGATTCGACGCCTTGGAAATATCCATCGACGGACTGCTGGTTTCCAGTGTTTCCGGGCGCGGGCGGTAGATGCCGGTCTTGAAGAACTCGTTCAACACATCGTTTTCGTTGGTGGCAACAAACAAGCGCTTGATCGGCAGCCCCATCTGGCGTGCCATGTGGCCGGCGCAGACGTTACCGAAATTGCCCGACGGCACCACGTAAGACACCGGATCGCCGATATTTTTCGCCACCTGGAAGTAGGATTTGAAGTAATAAACGATCTGGGCGACGATGCGGCCCCAGT
>CALMFQ010000483.1 GCA_937863215.1 uncultured Pseudomonadota bacterium | reverse complement strand
TGCCGGCAGCGCATAGCCTGGCGGATGCACGCGAGTCTGGCGACGAACGCGCGCCGCCGATTGTCCGCAGTACGGCGGCAGAAACGGCGACGCCGGCCGAACTGGCGGATCCGCAGGCCTACGGGCGTTACGAGGTACGCCAGCATCAGCGGCTGTTGGCAGCATTCGTGCGTGAAGCGGAGCAGAGCTTGCCGCGCCTGCAGGCGGATATCGAACGTGGCCGCGCCGCCGGGATCAATCCGCAGCAATTGGCACAGGCGGAAGAAAAGGCGCGGCGCATTGCCGCAATGCGGGCAGATTTGCTGGCGCAGCATCCGCAGCTGGCTGGGGCCGCTGCACCGTAGCCGCCGGTCGGGTTGCGTCAGCTTATTGATTCGGCCCGATTATGTTTGAACCTGCTCCAAATACTCCCTCCCTTTCAAGGGGAGGGTTGGGGTGGGGATGGGGCTATAGATGCGGCGCAGAGCCCCCATCCCCCTCCCCACCTCCCCCTTGAAAGGGGAGGAGCTGTCTTGGCGAATTCAAACTTCACTTGGCCGCATCTATAGTTGCAACAGGCGGGCGAATTCGGCGCCACTCAGCGGCGCGGCGAAGTGGAATCCCTGGCCGAAGTCGCAGCCGCATTGTTGCAGCAGTGCCTGTTGTTGCGCGGTTTCCACGCCTTCGGCGACGACTTGCAGGCCCAGTTTGTGCGCCATGGCAACGATGGCTTCGACGATGGCCCGGTCGCCATTGTCGTCGCTCATGTCGCGAATGAACGACCGATCGATTTTCAGGTAGTCGATGGCGAATTTTTTCAGGTACGCCATTGCCGAATAGCCGGTGCCGAAATCGTCCAGCGCGATCGGCATTCCGGCGCCGCGCAGCAGTGCCAGACGTTGCGCGACTTCCGGCCGGGCATCGAGCAGCGACGATTCGGTAATCTCGATGCCGATGCAGTGACCGGGCAGGCCCAGCGTTGCCAGATGCTGCGGCCAGTATTGTGGCGCACTGCCGCCGGCGATCTGGCGCGGCGACATATTGATGGCAATCTGGACCGGCGCGGCGCGGCTGGCCTGCTGCCAGCGCAACGCCATTGCCGCGGCCTGGTGCAGCACCCAGTCGCCGATGGCATGAATCAGCCCCAGGTCTTCCGCGATCGGGATGAATTCCGCCGGCAGGATCAACCCACGCTGCGGGTGCTGCCAGCGCAGCAGCGCCTCGGCCTTGCAGATGCGGCCGCTGGCGAGCTCCACCACCGGCTGGTAATACAGCTGCAGCTGCTGCGCCGCCAGCGCCTGGCGCAGCTCGCGTCCGAGCTGCAGGCGTTGCAGCGTGGCTTGCTGCATCTGGCGCGAGAAATAGCTGCAGCGGTTGCCGCCGAGCATTTTGGCGTCGTACATCGCCTGGTCGGCGCTGTTCAGCAATGCTTGCAGTGCCGTGGCGTCGTCCGGGTAGAGCGCGACGCCGATGCTGGCCGCGAGGTGCACGCTTTCGTCGCCAAGCCGGAACGGCTCTGCCAGCGTTGCCAGCAGCGCCTGCGCCACGCTGTCGGCGGCGGCAGCGCGCGGCAGTTGCGACAGCACGACGATGAATTCGTCGCCGCCTTGCCGCGCCACCGTGTCGGAGTTGCGCACGCACTGCTGGATACGCTGCGCCGCCTGCTGTAGCAGCGCGTCGCCGTTGGCATGGCCAAGGCTGTCGTTGACTTCCCTGAAGCGGTCGAGATCGATGAACAGCAGTGCCAGCGTGCTGCCGTCGCGCTGTGCATGCGCCAGCTCCTGCTGCAGCCGGTCGTGCAGCAGGCGCCGGTTGGGCAGCCCGGTCAGCGTGTCGAAATTGGCGTGTTGCCAGGCCTGTGCTTCCGCCTGCTTGCGCTCGGTGATGTCGAGAATGACGCCGACCAGGCCGCCCAGCGTGCCGTCGGTATTGTTGAACGTGGCCTTGTAGAACATCACGTCGCGCCGGCCCTTGTCGGCGGTGGCGACGCTGGTTTCGTAGCTCTGGGTGCCGGGCTGGTCGAACAATGCCTGATCGGCGGCGTGATAGCGCGCTGCCAGCTCCGGCGGTGCAATGTCGAACACGCTCTTGCCCAGCAGCTGTGCGCGCGCAATGCCGATATAGCGTTCGAATGCTGCGTTGCCGCCGAGATAGCGGCCGTGCGCATCCTTGTAGAACACCGGATTGGGAATGGTATCGAGCAATTGCGCGGTGAAATGCAGCTGTTCCCGCATCTGGCGCTCGGCGCTGCGGCGTGCGCCGATATCGTGCAGGATGCCGAACATCGCCGGGCGCTGGCGGTAGAGCATGCGGCTGCCGAAAGCCTCGATCTCGACTTCGCGGCCGTCGCTGGCCAGCCCGGTAAAGCAGAAGCGGCCGGCACTGGCATCGCGCTCGATGCGCGCCGCGACTTCCGCCTCTACCCTTACCCGATCCCATGCCGCGCTCAGATCCTGCAGGCCGAACCGGTCGCACAGCTGTTCCGGCGCGTAGCCGAACATCTCGGCCAGACGCGGGCTGGCGTAGGCGAGCAGGCCGTCCTGAATCAGGCAGACGCCGATCAGTTGGTTGCGCAGCAGCGCCAGCAGGGGCGCTTGGGGGCTGTGCAGCAGTTCATCGAGCAGCGGGGGTGGCAGATACATGCTGGTAATTGATATATGTTGCCACGTAAAACCGTGGCAGAAAATATGACATTGTTATGTATTGTAAGGTCTTTTGCCCGGCCGGCGAAGCGTTTTGATTATCGCCTTGCGCGTATTTCGTATATTTGTCATCGAACCGACATACAATCACGTCCATCATGCGTCGCCCGAATCCGTTCCTTCGTCTGCTGTTGCCGCTGCTGCTGGCGCTGTCGCTGCTCGCCGGCAGCGAGGGCAAGCTGACGCACGAATTCGAGCATGAGTTCCGCGCCGCCACGACCGCCAGGTCGTTCTCCGCACTGGTCGTTGAGCGCGACGCCTGTCTTACCTGTGCCGCGTACGCGCCGTTTGGCGCATCGCTGTTGTCGGCCGGCGCCTTGCCGCCGTTGCTGGCCTTTGCCGCGATTCTGGCGGCAATCACGTTTGTGGCGCTGCATTTGCCGTTTGCGGCGCTGTTCCGTTCCCGTGCCCCTCCTGTCCGGTGCTGACTCCGTTCATTTGAGCTGAACCGGCGGCCGCTGCCGACCGGTGCTGTGTCGTCTTTACTTCCGACAGGAAACACCATGCAACGATTATTCCCGATCGTGGCGGCGTCCGCGCTCGCCTCGACCTCCATTGCCGCTGCCGGCGCAGCGGAATCCACTGACAATAACGCGTCATTGCGCGACGAAGTCCGCGCGCTGCAGCAGAACTACGACCGTCAGCTGCAGGCGCTGGAACAACGGCTGGCGCAAGCCGAAAGCCGTACTGCACCGGCCGGCAATACGGCATTCAATCCTTCGATTGCGGCTATTCTCAGCGGCACTTACCGCAATCTGTCGCAGGACCCGGCCGGTTATCGGCTGCAGGGCTTTGCGCCGGGGGGTGAGGAAACTGGCCCTGGCAGCCGCAGTTTCAGCCTGGGCGAATCGGAATTGACCATCAGCGCCAATGCCGATCATCTGTTCAAGGGCACGCTGACGTTCTCGTTGGCGGGCGATAACAGTGTTGGCGTCGAAGAAGCCAAGCTGGAAACACTGGCTCTGGATTACGGCGTCAGCGCGATGGCGGGGCGGTTTCTGTCCGGGCTCGGCTATCTGAACAACCAGCACAGCCACAGCTGGGATTTCGTCGATCTGCCACTGGCGTATCAGGCATTCTACGGCGGCCAGTATCGTAACGACGGCATACAGCTACGTTGGCTGGCGCCGTTGGACCGGATGCTGGAGCTGGGCGTCGAGGCCGGCAATGGCGAGCCTTACCCCGGTAGTCAGCGCAACCGCAATGGCGCGGGGGCTGTTACCGGGTTTGTGCGTCTCGGCGACGATATCGGCGATGGATTCAGCTGGCAGGCCAACGGCTGGTATCAGCACAGCCGTGCCGAGCAGCGCAGTTTCGCTGCGCTAAATGGCGTCGAGCAGCCGGTGCGCAGCGCGTTCAGCGGCCGTAGCGCCAGCTGGGGGCTGGCAGCGGTGGCCAAATACAGCCCGGCCGGCAATACCAGTCGCCAATTC
>CALMFQ010000482.1 GCA_937863215.1 uncultured Pseudomonadota bacterium | reverse complement strand
AAGGCGTCGTTTGCGACGCCTTTTGCTTGTTTACGGACTGGAGCAAGGCCGGCGCTCAGAATGCATCACCCGGTACACGCACCCAGCCTTCCATCAATACCCGGGCGCTGCGGCTCATGATCGCCTTGGTCACCGTCCAGTCGCCGTTGACCTGCCTGGCCTCGGCGCCGACACGTAGCGTACCGGACGGATGGCCGAAACGTACCGCGTTGCGTTCACCGCCGCCTGCCGCCAGATTGACCAGCGTGCCGGGGATCGCCGCCGCAGTGCCGATGGCTACGGCAGCGGTGCCCATCATCGCGTGGTGCAGCTTGCCCATCGACAAGGCGCGCACCAGCAGGTCGATATCCTGCGCTGCCACTGGCTTGCCGCTGGACGCGGTGTAATTCGCCGGTTTGGCGACAAAGGCGATTTTCGGCGTGTGCTGACGGCTGGCCGCTTCGTCCAGATTCTTGATCAGGCCCATGCGCAGTGCGCCATGGGCGCGGATGGTTTCAAACATCGCCAGTGCCTTGGTGTCGCCGTTGATGGCGTCCTGCAGTTCGGTTCCGCTGTAACCAATCGCTTCGGCGTTGACGAACACGGTCGGGATGCCGGCATTGATCATGGTTGCCTTGAGTGTACCGACCCCCGGCACTTCCAGGTCATCAACCAGATTGCCGGTCGGGAACATTGAGCCGCCGCCATCGCCTTCACCTTCGTCGGCCGGATCGATGAATTCGATCTGCACTTCGGCAGCCGGGAAGGTCACGCCGTCCAGCTCGAAATCGCCGGTTTCCTGCACTGTGCCATTGGTAACCGGCACGTGGGCGATGATGGTCTTGCTGATATTTGCCTGCCAGATGCGCACGGTGCAGATGCCGTTTTGTGGCACGCGGCTGGCATCAACCAGCCCGTTGCTGATGGCAAACGAGCCAACCGCAGCGGTCAGATTGCCGCAATTGCCGCTCCAGTCGACGAATGCCTGATCGATGCCAACCTGGCCGAATAAATAATCGACATCGTGGTCAGCTTTGCTGCTTTTGGCCAGAATCACGGTTTTGCTGGTGCTTGAGGTGGCGCCACCCATGCCGTCGATTTGTTTGCCATAGGGGTCGGGGCTGCCGATCACGCGCAGCAACAGCGCATCACGCGCCTTACCCGGCACCTGACAACTCTCCGGCAGGTCTTGCAGGCGGAAGAATACGCCCTTGCTGGTGCCGCCACGCATATAGGTAGCGGGGATTTTGATCTGGGGTACGTGGGACATGTTTGTCTCCTGAAAAACCGAGGCGGCACGTTACCGCACCGCCTCTGATTGACACAACTTGCTCAAGACCTGTGCGTTAGGCCTGGTTGCTGGACTCAAGAAAATCCTGCGCAAACCGTTGCAGTACGCCACCCGCTTCGTAGATCGACACTTCTTCGTCGCTGTCGAGGCGGCAGGTGACTGGCACTTCCA
>CALMFQ010000481.1 GCA_937863215.1 uncultured Pseudomonadota bacterium | reverse complement strand
CACCAACGTGGTGCTACCAACAGCGCCAAGCATCCAGATGCCGCCAGACCCGAACATCCAAGACATCGTCGTGCCGGAATTCAACTTCCCGACGTTGCCGACGTTCAACGAGACCGCACCAACATTCAACGAGGCGGCACCAAACATCGTGCTGGACTGGCAAGAGCCCGCGTACTACTCGGACACGCTGGATGACCTGCGTGCCAAGGTACGCGATATCTTCGCCGGTGGTTCTGGTCTGCCGGCTGCAGTGGAACAGGCGCTATTTGACCGCGCTCGTACCCGCGAAGAAGCACAGGTGAAAAAATCGGTGCAAGAGGCGTTCGATACCTTCGCCAATCGCGGCTTCAACATGCCTCCGGGCATGTTGGTAGCGCAGGTGAACGCGGCCCGTGAAGACGGCCAGATGAAGATCAACGGGATTAACCGGGATACCATGATCGAAGCCGCGAAGTGGCAGCTGGACAGTTTGAAGATGGCTATGGAGCAGAGCATTGCCGCTGATACGCTGATGGTGCAGCAGTTCAACAACGGGCTGAACCGTAATTTCGAGGCGGCTAAGGCAGTGATCGAGGGGCATCTATCGCTCTACAACGCTACGGTGAACCTGTATAACGCACGCCAGCAGGGGTTTCAGGTGGCTTCGCAAGTCTATAAGACTCGCATCGACGCCGAGCTGTCGCAGATCGAGGTCTACAAAGCTGAGATCGAAGGTGTCAAAGTCAAGGGCGAGCGTAACGAGCAGCGTGTGCGCGAATACACCGCCCGGTTGCAGGCGGTGGCTCAGTCGGTTGAAATCTACAAAGCGCAGATGGACGGGGCCAAGACACAGGCCGACGTGACTCGTTCGGTGATTGAGTCCTATCGCTCAGACGTAGAAGCCTATTCGGCCAAGCTGCAGGCAGAGAAGACCAAGTTTGAGGCGTACGAATCGGCTGTGCGTGGCGAGCTGGCCAAGGCGCAGATTCTCGACATCGATGCCCGTGTGTTCGCCACACGTATGCAGGGTGCTGGTATGCAGGCTGACGTGAAGGCCAAGATGGTTGAGGCTGAGATCGCCACGCTCAACGCCGACACTCAGCGCTTTATCGCTGAGCTGGAACGTACCAAAGTGGAGATTCAGGCCGCCAGTGAGCGGGTGCAGGCCAAACTCGGGTATATGAGTGCCGACACCCAGCGGTTCGCCGCCGAGAACGAAAAAACCCGTGCAGAACGTGAAGCGGACATCCGCATCGGGGAACAGATGCTGCAGGCCAATATCGAAGCGGCCAAGCTGGGGGTAGCACAATACCAAGCGTCGACACAAACCGCTATCGAACACGCACGGGTACAAGTAACAGCTATTCAGGGTGCGGCGCAGGCATCATCTACCTTGGCAGCGGGCGCTATGGCAGCAGTGCATGTGGGGGCGAACATCAGCTCCAGTCTGGGTTACAGCCGCAGCTACGGCGTTTCGGAGAGCGGACAGGAAACTACGCAGAATACGCCTGTGAAGTCGTAGAATAAAGCGCCTGAGAAATCAGGCGCTTTATCTTATACGCACGTCGGTTCGATTACTTGGCGTATAGGTATTAAGACTATTGATCTGTTTGCGCGTGCGGTAAGCGTCGTAGAAGTTCAGCGCGTAGCCGAACATCACCAACAGCCCGAGCAGGCCGGAGATGATCCAGCCCCACGGTTTGTCGGCGAGCCATGCTTTTGTTGCCTCACTGCCCAGATGCAGCAGTGCCAGTGCGCCCGCCGCCAGTAGCATGGCGACACACAGCCCCAGCAGGCGCTTGCCGGTCTGCAGTGCCGAGCCGGTTTCGCGGTAGCTGTTGACGGTATAGGCGAGGATCGGGGCGATGGCGATGTAGAGGAACGCCGAGAGGGCAAATGCGCTCAGAACATCCCCAACCAAGAAGGCCGGTTCTAGCGGTGTATGATCCACCGAAAAGACCAAAAAAATACCGAATACCCAGAAGTAACTACGCCACGTAAAGTCGTACATACCTACCCCCACTGCTGACCCGGAAATAGCAGCATAGCACAGGCAAACCGCTCTATCATCTGCGTTCGATCTAACATCAGATTGGTGCCATAATACGTGCTATACCCGCTTCAGGAGGACAGCAGCATGGCTTATTATGACCCTTATAACAACGGCTTACGCCAACCGACCGGGCCGATGGCCACCTACAACACCAGTACGTTCGAGAAGATCAGACGGCTCGCTCGCCCCGCTGTCGGCGAGATACAACAATCCAGCGGTTTCAAGCTGGCGGGCACCGGCGCCAACATCAAGAACTACCCGGCCGACCTGCTGCGTGATAGCGGCATGGCGAAAGACGCCGGACTGCGCGCCAACGCTACCGGCGCGGCGAAGATGGGCGGGCGCTTACTCGCCGCCGGCAACACGCTGGCAACGCTGGCGCAAACCGGGCACGACGTAGCGACGACCTCGACCGAGGATTATCAGAAGCGGCTGGGGGGCGTCGGCGGTGAGTGGTTATCGAAAAGCGATAGTCCTGAAGCGCAGTTCGGCAAAGACCTACTTACCAGAACCGCTGGCGCCGTCATGGATTTCGGTACCCGCGCCGCCAACTCGATCCCGTTCCTGAATCTGGGCGACCGCATGCGCGACAACTTCGCGGATAAACAAGCTCCCGCCCCGACTGCCCAGCCTCAAGCTGCGGGGGCTGCAGCGCAACCCGCCCCCACGGCGCTGACACCGCTCACCCCGGCGGACGACAAGATCATTGCCGGTACCGGTGAAAACGGCTACGTGGTCATCCCGCCGAAACCGGGGCAGAACATCAAAACCGACACCTACACCAACGTACCCAGTCAGCAGGACACGTTCGCTGCCTCGAAGGGTAACGTATCCACCATCCAGACCGGTGGCGCGGAGAACTATGCCAAGCAACTGGCGACGATTCAAGGCTTGCGTGAAGGTCTCGGCCCGCAAGGCGGACAGGTGTCGGTGATCGCCAACCCGGACAAACCGGGTAATTCGGTCATCGCCAAAGCGATGGAGGCAATCGATAACCTCCCACGCAACATGTCGTCAGGTAACAAGGCTGAAGCCGTAGCGCATTTGTTGGGGGTGGCGAACAGCGCCAAACAGGTAGACAACATGGCAACCAGAG
>CALMFQ010000480.1 GCA_937863215.1 uncultured Pseudomonadota bacterium | reverse complement strand
ACAAGGGCGATAACGCCTGGCTGATGGTTTCCGCCGCACTGGTAATCCTGATGTCGATTCCCGGCCTGGCGCTGTTCTACGGCGGCCTGGTCCGCAGCAAGAACATGCTGTCGGTGCTGATGCAGGTATTCACCGTGTTCTCGCTGATCTCGGTGCTGTGGATGGTGTACGGCTACAGCGTGGCGTTCACCGAAGGCAACGCGTTCTTCGGCTCGTTCTCCAAGGTGCTGCTCAAGGGCATCACCCCGGATTCGATTGCCGCCACTTTCAGCAAGGGCGTGGGCGTGTCGGAACTGATCTACGTGGCGTTCCAGGGCGCGTTTGCCGCGATCACCTGCGGCCTGATTCTCGGCGCCTTTGCCGAGCGCATCAAGTTCTCGGCGGTGCTGGCGTTCTGCGTCATCTGGTTCACCCTGTCGTACCTGCCGGTGGCACACATGGTCTGGTACTGGGCCGGCCCGGATGGCTACACCAGCAAGGCTGCCGCCGACGCTGCCAACGCCACCGCCGGTTTCCTGTTCCAGAAGGGTGCGTTCGATTTCGCCGGCGGTACCGTGGTGCACATCAACGCTGCTGTTGCCGGTCTGGTGGGATCCTACATGGTGGGCAAGCGTATCGGCTTCGGCAAAGAGGCATTCACGCCGCACAGCCTGACCATGACCATGATCGGCGCTTCGCTGCTGTGGTTCGGCTGGTTCGGTTTCAACGCCGGCTCGGCACTGGAGGCCAACGGTACTGCCGCTCTGGCATTCGTCAACACCTGGATCGCCACTGCTGCAGCGGCAATCGCGTGGACGCTGGCCGAATGGCTGCTGAAAGGCAAGCCGTCGATGCTGGGTGGCGCTTCGGGCGCGGTTGCCGGTCTGGTTGCGATTACTCCGGCCTGCGGTTTCGTCGGTGTCGGCGGTGCGCTGGCAATCGGTCTGCTGGCTGGCGTGGTGTGCCTGTGGGGTGTGCATGGCCTGAAACGCATGCTGGGCGCTGACGATGCGCTGGATGTATTCGGCGTGCACGGCGTGGGCGGTATCCTCGGCGCGCTGCTGACCGGCGTGTTTGCCGATCCGTCGCTGGGTGGCGTGGGCATTTTCGACTATGTGACCAACAAGATGAGCACCGATGCCTACTCGATTGCCGGCCAGGTGCAAATCCAGGCTACCGCAGTCGGTCTGACCGTCGTCTGGTCGGCAGTGGTATCGATTGTCGCCTTCAAGCTGGTGGACATCCTGATCGGTCTGCGTGTGCCGGAAGAAGAAGAGCGCGAAGGTCTGGATGTGACTTCGCACGGCGAACGCGCATACAACCTGTAAGCTGGATTGCCGGGGGCGTAGCGCCCCCATCACAGAAACGCTTCTGACCTTTCGCAAGGTGATTCGGGGTGCCGCAAGGCGCCCCGCTTTTTTTCGGTGTGCGGTAATCTCAGCCGGCCGGATCGGGCAGGGTGAAATAGAAAGTGGCGCCGTGGCCTGGCTCCGACTCGGCCCAAACCCTGCCGCCGTGGCGCAGTATCACGCGTTTGACGGTAGCCAGACCGATGCCGGTGCCCTCGAATTCGGTTTCCTTGTGCAGCCGCTGAAAGGCGACAAACAGCCGGCTTGACCACTGCATGTCGAAGCCGGCGCCGTTGTCGCGCAGGTAGAACACCGTTTCACCGTCACGCTGTTCGGCGGCAAAAGCGATGTGCGGCTGCGCCACCTCGCGGCTGAACTTGATCGCATTGCCGAGCAGGTTTTCCAGCAGCACATTGACCAGCCGCGCGTCGCCATTGGCATGCAGATCGGGCATGATCGCCACGCTCACCGGCTTGACCGCGTTTGCCAGCAGCCGCGTGGCGATATCGCCGATCATTGCCGACAAATCCAGCCCGGTGCGCGACAGGTTTTGCTGCGTGGCGCGCGACAGCGCCAGCAGGTCGTCGATCAGCTGATTCATGCGGAAGCCGTTGGCGAGAATGCGCTGCAGCATCTGCAATTCAAGCGGATCGAGGCGCGCGGCGATGTCTTCTTCCAGGCTCTGGGCAAAGCCGACAATGGCGCGCAGCGGTGCGCGCAGATCGTGCGAGACCGAGTAGGAGAAGCTCTCCAGTTCGCGGTTGACCTGCTCCAGCTCGGCGGTGCGCTGTGCCACACGCTGCTCCAGCGCCTCGTTGGTTTCGCGCACCCTGGCTTCGGCCTGCGACAGATCGGCCACCTGCTGCTGCAGCCGGCTGGTGACGCGCTGGTAGTCCTGGCGCAGTGTTTCCAGCTCCAGCTGCTGGCGCTTGACCCGGTCGTCCACGGTTACCAGCCGCTGATGCTCGCCCACTGCCTGATCGATACATTCCAGCAGCGGTAGCGCCAGCGTTGCCAGCGTATCCTGCTGTGCCGCCGGCACGCTCATCTGCCACAGCAACGGCGCCAGCTGGCGTGTTGACCAGTGCGCGCCGGGCACGCAGACGATACCCTGCATGCGCGCCTGCCATGCCGGCACCACTTCCGCCAGCGGCGCGGTATCGTCCAGATACACCACCACCGGCCGCGCCTGCAGGTTGCGCTTGCTGGGCCTGAAATGCTCGAATCCGGCCGGAACCGGCTGGATGGTGCTGAGAAAGCGGCTCATCTGTCACCCAGCAACAGCAGTACGTAGGTCATGTTGTGAAACAGGTTGCGGGTATAGCCGGCCGGCCCTTGCAGCGGTGCGATTTCGCCGAACGAGGGAAAGCCGGCCAGCGGCAGGCGTTCGGCAAACGCGCCGGTCAGGCGGCTGATTTCATTGCCGATCTGCGGCCCGAGCATCTGCTTGCGCCCGCCGCAGCTGACAATCAGCGCGGCCTTGGGCTGGAACGCCGCCCGCGCCGCCCGCGCCGCGATTTCATCCACTTCCTGCAGCAGCTGCGCCGGCGTGGCAAGGCACACCTGCACCGTCTTGCCAGTCTCGATACCGCCATACAGGCCGAGATGGCCGGCGTCGGTGCTGAAATCCGGCACAATCGAGCGCAGCTTGCGTTCGCTCGGCGCATCCGGGTTGATAATTGTCAGCGAAACGATGCCGCGATCGCTCTGCAGCACCGGCTTGCCGGTTTCGCGTTCGATGAAGTCCATCGCCGACAGGCCGTCGATCTGGCGCACCTCGGCGCCGGCCGCATCGTCGATCTGGCCCGGGCTGCCGACTGCCGGTAAGGTGTTGCCGATATCGATCTCGAACGCGATGTCGCCCTGACAGCCGAGCATTGCCAGGCTATCGCGCAGGATTTCCCGGTTGGCGTAGACAAAGCTGTCGTGCATGCGGTTATCGTCGGCCGCCAGACCGCCCACCACCGGGATCGGCACCTCGTCGGCCAGCACTTGTTCGATCTGCGACGCATCGGCATGAAAATCCGATACCAGCAGCGCCCAGTTCAGCGGCCCATGCTGCTGCAGCTGCTGCCAGGCTGCGCGGGTTGCCGCCGCCGGATCGGCCTTGACGTTGCCGGCGCTGGCCAGATACCAGCGTGCGCGCCCCTCGCTGTTGATGCCGAGCGCAGTGGCGCCGAAATCGAGCATACCGCCGCTTTCGTAAATGCCGTCGCCGGAATTGCCGACAATCAGCAGCAGCGGATTGTCCAGCGCATCGCTGACGCCTTCGGCCAGATCGGCATCCAGGCCGTAATGGATGCTGCTGAACAGGAAGACGACTTCCGGCGCGCATTCGGCCAGCGCTTCGCCGAGCTCCAGCCCGGCGCGGTAAGGATCGGATTGATGGGTCTGGGCTGATTGGGCGCGCATGATGGTGTTCGGATCTGAAGAAGATGTTTTCAGTTTAGGTTTTCTCTCAATAAGCGCCACTTCGGCGCTCTCGTTTGCCGCAGCCCCGCGCCGCTGGCTGCAAGCGGGTGTGCTGGCCGTGCCGCGCCGCTATAATGCACGCCTGATTCCACCACGAGAACCGCAATGGCAGTTCAGCAATACGACGAATCCTCGGTCAAAGTCCTCAAGGGCCTGGAGCCGGTCAAGCACCGCCCCGGCATGTATACCCGCACCGAAAACCCGCTGCACATCATCCAGGAAGTGATCGACAACGCCGCCGACGAGGCGCTGGCCGGTTTCGCCAAGCGCATCGACGTGCGCATCCACGGCGATGGCTCGGTATCGGTGGCCGACGACGGCCGCGGCATTCCGGTCGGCATCCACCCGGAAATGGGCGTGCCGACGGTGGAAGTGGTGTTCACCCAACTGCACGCCGGCGGCAAGTTCAACAAGAAAGACGGCGGCGCCTACAGCTTCTCCGGCGGCTTGCACGGCGTCGGCGTCAGCGTCACCAATGCGCTGTCAACGCGGCTGGAAGTCAGCGTCAAGCGTGATGGCGGCGAGCACAAGCTGGCGTTCGGCGACGGTTTTGTGATCGAGCCACTGGCCAAGCTGCGCGACATTGCCAAGAAAACCACCGGCACCAGCGTGCGCGCCTGGCCGGACGGCAAATATTTCGATTCGCCGAATATTCCGATGGGCGAGCTGGAGCACATCCTGCGCTCCAAGGCGGTGTTGCTGCCGGGGATCGAAGTTAGCCTGAGCATCGAAAAGCGCGATGGCAACGAGGAGGTGAAAAACTGGTGCTACCCCGATGGCCTCTCCGGCTATCTGTCGGAAATGCTCGCCGGGCAAGACCTGGCGGTGCCGCTGTTCAAGGGCGAAAAATATGTCGGCGCCGGCAACGAGAGCTTCTCGCCGGGTGAAGGCGCCAGCTGGGTGATCACCTGGACCGAAGAAGGCGGCATCTCGCGCGAATCCTACGTCAACCTGATCCCCACGCCTTCCGGCGGCACCCACGAAACCGGCCTGCGCGATGGCGTGTTTAACGCCATCAAGAGCTTTGTCGACATGCACAGCTTGCTGCCGAAAGGAGTCAAGCTGCTGCCGGAAGACGTGTTCGCGCGTGCCTCGTTCGTATTGTCGGCGAAAGTGCTCGACCCGCAGTTCCAGGGCCAGACCAAAGAACGCCTCTCCAGCCGTGACGCGTTGCGTCTGGTATCGAGCATGCTGAAAGACCCGTTCGAGCTGTGGCTGAACGAACACGTCGAATACGGCCGCAAGCTGGCCGA
>CALMFQ010000479.1 GCA_937863215.1 uncultured Pseudomonadota bacterium | reverse complement strand
CCGTTTTGGCACCGGTCAGATTGGCCTTGGCAATGCTCTTGATCTGATTCGCCGCATTGGCTACTGCGGTGGCATTGGCCAGCAGGGCCAGTTGGCTGGCATTGGCGCTGGCATTCTGCAGAATGGTTTTCGGATTGGCGCCCAATACCTGGGCCACTACGGCATCCGTCAGCGGGGTGATATTGGCGCTGGTGCTGCTGCTACTGGCCAGCAGCGAGTGCAGTACCACGGGCCGGCCGGTGGCATCGGCGCCATCGGCCTGCAGAATCAATGGAAAAGCCGGGCTGCTGCCTTTGGCCAGCGTCAGACGGAATGAGCCATCCGCTGTGCTGATGCTGTCGGCGCTGATGGCATTGCCGCCGGCATCCTGCAGATTCACTGGCTTGCCAGCGGTATCGTAGACGCGGATTTTTGCCGCCAGCAGCGGCGCACCGGTCGCTGCTACGCCGCTGAAGCTCAGGCTGGCGGCCGTGCTGGTGCTGCCGATAATGGTATTGCCGCTGGATGCCGTGTTGTCCGGCGCTGTGCCGCTGCCACTCTGGTTCACCGTGCCATTCAGGGTGTTGCCGCCCGATGCGGTGTTGTCCGGTGCGTTACCGCTGCTGCTGCTTGTGCTGCTTGCGGCCGGACTGTCGTTCTTGTCCGAATTGCAAGCGCTCAGGGTGGACAGGCCGGCCAGTAACAAGGCCGGGCCAAGAATGCGTAATGCGGGGTAAGGCATGAGGCCT
Source organism: uncultured Pseudomonadota bacterium (assembly GCA_937863215.1). Lineage (GTDB taxonomy): Bacteria > Pseudomonadota > Gammaproteobacteria > Burkholderiales > SCOH01 > CALMFQ01. The sequence goes on along the minus strand of CALMFQ010000479.1, from coordinate 903 downwards.
CCAGTCAGATATGAATCGTATGGATCCTGAACAACGGATCCCAAAAAGTCACGCTACGGTGATGTTGCCGCTGGCCGTGACTGTTTGTCGTGCTTCTGTATGGCGCTTTCACGGGGCAGAACCACGCGGCCGGGCGCCGTTGCGTCATTATAGGCTGACCGCATGGCGTCGCAGTCGCCTTGCCTGGATGAAAAAATATTTCGGTGAACATTTGTTGACCAATCTTCCTGATCGTGACATGCTTGCTGTAAACATGTGTTCACTGTTTTGCGGGGAAAGCCTCGGCTGTTTTTTCCTGACAGTGACACTTGCCGGGCCTGGCATCCGGCACAACGGATTTTTGTCGATCAGGGAAGGTAAATCATGGCTACACCTTATAGTCGCAGGCTCAGCCGCGAAGAAGTCGCCGCCTTCGGTGCCGAGCTGGATGCCTTGCGCGCGCGCATCGTCGCCGAGCTGGGCGAGCCGGATGCGCGCTATATCCGGCGTATCCGCGATACTGTGCGCTACAGCGAATTCGCCGGGCGCGTATTGTTGCTGGCGGGGCTGTTTCCGCCGGCGTGGATTGCCGGCAGCATCACGCTCGGCGTCAGCAAGATTCTGGAAAACATGGAGCTGGGTCACAACGTCATCCACGGCCAGTACGACTGGATGAACGACCCGGAATTCAATTCCGCCAGTTACGAATGGGACAACGTCTGCGCTGCGTCGGCGTGGCGCCGTACCCACAACCATATTCACCACACCTACACCAATGTCGTCGGCCACGACGACGATATCGGCTACGGCGTGCTGCGGATTTTTCCCGAACAGCCATGGTACCCGGCCAATCTGCCGCAGCCGGTGTACGCATTGGCGATGTCGCTGCTGTTCGAGTACGGCGTCGGGGTCCATAATTAGCGC
>CALMFQ010000478.1 GCA_937863215.1 uncultured Pseudomonadota bacterium | reverse complement strand
GGTTGCGGATGGCGGCGGCTTCTGTCCGCCTGTTGCCTTCCAGAAATGCTGCTACAGACAACAAAAAAACCCGCCGCGGCGGGTTTCCAGAGGAGGGCTGGGTGCGCGGGTCAGTGGTCGTGACCATGCGGCCCGTGTACATGACCGTGTTCGATTTCTTCTTTGCTGGCATCACGAATCTCCACTACGGTGCAGCAGAAGCGAACGCGTTTGCCGGCCAGTGGATGATTGCCATCGACAACAATCTTGCCGTCGGCAATGTCGGTAACACGGAACAGGATGACCTCACCGCTATCCGGGTCGTCGGCTTCAAACATCATGCCGATTTCAACTTCTTCAGGAAACATGTCTGCTGCTTCTACACGCAGCAGCTTCGGATCGAAATCGCCAAAAGCGTCGTCCGGCTCCATTGCGACATCCACTTTGTCGCCTACAGCCTTACCGTGAAGAGATTCTTCCAGCTTGGGCAGGATATTGTCATAGCCTCCATGCAGATACACGATGGGGTCCTCAGTTTTGTCGACCAGGTTGTTGTCGCCATCAAACATTTCGTAATGCAGCGATACAACGCTGTTTTTGGTGATTTGCATGAAAAATATCCTTAACTGCCGGTGAAATTGGAACCGTGGCGCAGCAGCAGCGATGCTTGATGCGTTCGGGCGTTGGACCATGAACTGGCCTTCGTGACGCAGATTCTAACCTAATTTGGCTGATTGATTCAGGCAAAAGGCGGGTATGAATCCGAATGGCTGACGGGTCGGGTAGAATGCCGCAATTGACAGGAATGAGGGCGGATATATGCAGCAATTACTGGGTGGAATGAGTGCACAAGAGTTTCTGCGCGATTTTTGGCAAAAACGGCCGTTGCTGATCAAGGGGGCTGTGCCCGATTTTCAGGGGCTGGTGGATTGGGGCGGGATTCAGCAGCTGGCGATGCGTGACGATGCGTTATCACGCTTGGTCGAGTTTCGGGACGGGCGGTGGGGGCTTGAGCAGGGGCCGTTTACAGCAAGGCGCTTGGGGTATCTCGATGCCAGTAGCAATTGGTCTGTGCTGGTAAGTAATCTGAATCACTTTCTGCCGGCTGCGGCCGAGTTGCTGTATCGCTTCAATTTCATCCCCTACGCCCGGCTCGATGATCTGATGGTGAGCTATGCGCTGGCTGGCGGTGGCGTGGGGCCGCATTTCGATTCCTATGATGTGTTTCTGCTCCAGGGTGGGGGGCGCAAGCGTTGGCAGATCAGCAGTCAGCAGGATCAGTCGCTGGTTGAGGGGGCGCCGTTGCGCATTCTGCAGAATTTTACGCCAGAGCAGGAGTGGCTGCTGGAGCCGGGGGACATGCTATACCTGCCGCCAAAATTTGCGCACAACGGCATTGCGGTTGAGCCGGGCATGACATATTCGATCGGCTTTCGCGCTCCATCCACCCAAGAGCTGGCGGCCCAATTTTTGTTGCATTTATCGGAATATATGCAGTTGGACGGCATGTATGCCGATCCGGATTTGCTGCCGCATGCACATCCGGCGGAGATTGGGCCGGATATGCTGGCCAAGGTCGGAACAATGCTGGAGCAAATTCGCTGGAACGAGACGGATATCGCACATTTCCTTGGCGTTTATTTGTCCGGGCCCAAGAATCACGTGTTCTTCGACGAGCCGGTCGAGCCGCTCGAATATGACGATTTTGTCAGTGCTACGGCGGGGAGCGGTGTAGCGCTGGACTTGAAATCGCAAATCCTGTTCTGTGGCAACGCCTTCTTCATCAACGGAGAAGAGGTGTCGCTCGAAGATGTCCAGAGCAGGGCCAAATTGGTGGAATTCGCCGACCTGCGTACCCTGCCGGCACAGGTGTTGCCGGAACGGTTGCTCGAGCAGCTGTTCCAGTGGTATCAATGTGGATATATATCGGTATTGTCGAATTCGTAGGCGGATTTTGCTTTGCCGTGCAAACAAGTTGAGGATGCATTGTGAATTCAGTCCCATATATAAAACTGCTAGAAAAATTCTGAAACCATGCTACAATCCGGCGGGTCGGTCGGCTAAAGTTTCTGACTTTGGCTTTCTCTCGGTCAAAGACCGATTGCATTGTGTTGATACTGTTATTTCTTAATAACTTTACGTAAAGGTTAAAATAATGAAACACTCGCTCATCGCTGCTGCTCTGCTGGCTGTTGCTCTGACCGCTTGCGGTAAAAAAGAAGAAGCTCCTGCTGCTGCTCCGGCACCGGCTGCTGAGGCTCCTGCTGCTGCTCCGGCACCGGCTGCTGCTCCGGCCGCTGACGCTGCTGCTCCGGCCGCTGACGCTGCTGCTCCGGCTGCCGCTCCGGCTGCTGAGCAAAAGCCTGCTGAAGGTGCTGCTCCTGCTGCTGAGCAGAAGCCTGCTGAAGGCGCTGCTGCTCCGGCAGAAAAGAAGTAATCAGTCGTTAAGCGACGTTACTCCGAAAAAGCCGATCGCAAGATCGGCTTTTTTGTTGCCTGTGCCGTGCGAAATGTAGCTATCCGTTGCTGCTGAGCGGGCTTTGCCGCTGGTTCGATCCGGTGGAGGATTGGTGCCCGAAGTGGCGAATCTGCTGGCGGGGCATTGTGCCGGGGCAGCCACCGCCCGGCACAAATGTTGGTGTACGTTGCCGGTGCCCGGTGGCGAGTGCCACCGGCCGGGTTACTTCAGTTTGTCCTGTAACAGGTTCAGGATACGTTTGGCGGTATCGTTGCTGGTGGCTTTGCCATCTTTGTCGAGTACCCGCAAGCTGCATTTGCCGGCACTTTCGAGGATTTCCAGCTGGTAATCTTCGGCGCGGGTATCTTTGTCGCCGAACAGTGTACCGAATATGCCATTGCCGCGAATCGAGTCCGGATCGGCATAGCGAATGAAATACAGTCCGTGCGAGCGATCCCGATCGGTAACGGTGAAGCCGTTGCGATCCAGCGTCAGGCCGACGCGGCGCCAGGTGCGGTCGAAACTGTCCTCGATTTCGATCGATTTGAGGTCGCGCAGTGCGGAGGCGTCATCCTTGGCATTGGCCGGGGTTTTTGCCTTGTCGGTATCTGCAGGCTTGGTAGCCAGCATTTGCCCGGATTTGGCCTCCGGAACGCCGAATTTGAGCAGCAACTGGCTCAGCATCGCCGCCTCGGCTTCCGGATCGGCCGGACGGATGAACCAGCGGGTATCGTTCTTGTTGCTGTCGGTAAAATCCTCAACCTTGCGCATATGGCTGATGAATACCTCGGTGTTGCCGTCGGCGCGGCGCTCCAGACGGGTGCGATAGCGGTCTTTCTGGCCGGATGAGAATAGTTTGTCGAGCGATGAGCCGAACGTCCGGCGCACGACATCGTTGGGTAGATTGCTGCGGTCTTCGGCCCAGTCGGTCTCGATGATGCCGGTGCGGGCATTTTCCTGCTCCAGCTGGAATCCCTGATCCTTCCAGAATTGCACCACCGCAGGCCAGACTTTTTCTGCCGGTTGCTTGACCAGCAGCCAGCGCTGGTTACCATCGCGTTCGACGCTGGCTTCCTGTGCTGCGGGCAGAATATCTGTCGCTGTCGGTGCCTTGTTGTCGTTGGCACCGGGTTCGCCCGGCGCAACCAGCCCACCAGGCGGCAACGGTGTCAGTTCCGGGGGGATTTCCAGTGCCTTGGCAGTGGCGGTGCCGCTGGGGGTCTTGTAGTCGTATTTCTTGTTTTCGGCAGCGATGCCGCAGCCGGTGGCGAGGCAAACCGCTACCAGTGAAACAGCGGTGGTGCGCAAGTGCTTCATGCAACTCCCTACAAAGCTATGTCAGATTCCACCTTGTGCATCCGCCGCCAGTCTGGCTCTGGCGGATGGTCTGGCTTTGGAATGGTTATAGATGGACTACGGCAAAACAAACAGGCGCCTGTCAGCGCCTGTCGGTCAGGGGTTGATGCCTGCCTGCTGCATGGCCTGCCTTACCGGTGCGTAGCTGGCTTCGGTCAGCGGGGTCAGTGGCAGGCGGATACCGGATTTGATCAGTCCCATTTGCTGCACCGCCCATTTGACCGGAATCGGGTTGGCCTCGATGAACAGCTGTTTGTGCAGCCCCATCAGGGTGTCGTTGATGGCGCGTGCGCCGGCGATATCGCCGGCCATGGACTTGACGCATAGCTCGTGCATCGCTTTCGGTGCCACATTGCCGGTCACGGTGATTACTCCATGGCCGCCAAGCAGCATGAACGCCATTGCGGTCGCGTCGTCGCCGGTATACAGCGCAAACTCTTTCGGCGCGCGTTTGACCAGATCGGCGCAACGTTCCAGATTGCCGGTTGCATCCTTGATGCCGACGATATTGGGGATTTCCGCCAGGCGCAGCGCGGTGTCGTTGCTCATGTCGGCAACGGTGCGGCCCGGTACGTTGTAGAGAATCATTGGAATATCGACGGCAGCGGCAATCGCCTTGAAATGCTGATACATGCCTTCCTGCGTCGGACGGTTGTAGTAGGGAACGACGGACAGGGTCATGTCTGCGCCGACCTGTTTGGCCGCCTGCGATAGTGCTATTGCCTCGGAGGTGCTGTTGGCGCCGGTGCCGGCAATTACCGGAACACGGCCCGCAGCCTGTTCGACCACTACGCGGATCAGCTCGATATGTTCCTCGACCGAAACGGTTGGCGATTCGCCGGTGGTGCCGACTACCACCAGGCCGTCGGTGCCTTCGCCGATGTGGAAATCAACCAGCTTGCGCAGCGCCGCAAAATCCAGCGAGCCGTCTTCAAGCATCGGGGTGACAATGGCGACCAGACTACCTTTCAGCATAATGCTCCTACCTTGACTGGCAATTCGTTCAAAAACGCGAGTTTACCCCAATCGACGGGCATGCGGAATGTCCGCATCGCGCGCCGCGGGCTTTAGCGCGGGTCCGGGGTGCGGCTGTGGTACAATCTCGCGTTTTTTCAACGGCATCGCGCCTGCGCGGTGAAGCACGAGAGCAAGGATTCGCTGTGATTACTTCTTCCAACATTACCATGCAGTTTGGTGCCAAACCGCTGTTCGAGAATGTCTCGATCAAGTTCGGCGATGGCAATCGCTATGGCCTGATCGGCGCCAATGGCTGCGGTAAGTCCACGTTCATGAAAATCCTCGGTGGTGATCTGGAGCCCTCGGCGGGTAATGTTTCGCTCGATCCGGGCGTGCGCCTGGGTAAGCTGAAGCAGGACCAGTTTGCCTATGAAGAGCAACGGGTCCTCGACGTGGTATTGCAGGGTCATACCGAGCTGTGGGAAGTGATGCAGGAAAAGGATGGCATTTACGCCAATCCCGAAGCGACCGAAGACGATTACATGCGTGCCGCAGACCTGGAGGCACGGTTTGGCGAAATGGGCGGCTACGATGCCGAAGCTCGCGCCGGCGCGCTGTTGCTTGGTGTCGGCATTCCGGTCGAGCAGCATTTCGGCCCGATGAGCGAAGTGGCGCCGGGCTGGAAACTGCGGGTGTTGCTGGCGCAGGCGCTGTTCTCCAATCCTGATGTGTTGCTGCTGGATGAGCCGACCAATAACCTGGATATCAATACCATTCGCTGGCTGGAGCAGGTGATCAACGAGCGCGAATCGACCATGATCATCATTTCGCACGATCGCCACTTCCTCAACGAAGTCTGCACCCATATTGCCGATCTGGATTACAACACCATCCGCGTCTACCCCGGCAACTACGACGACTACATGGAAGCCAGCCTGGCGGCGCGTGAGCGCCAGACCAATGCCAATGCCAAGGCGAAAGAGCGCATCGCCGAACTGAATGCATTTGCCGCGCGTTTTGCCGCCAACAAATCCAAGGCCCGCCAGGCTACCTCGCGCCTCAAGCTGGCCGACAAGATCAAGTCGGAAATGGTCGAGGTCAAGCCGTCGAGTCGCCAGAATCCGTACATCCGTTTCGAAATGGACGACAAGCAGAAGCTGCATCGCCAGGCGTTTGAAATGGAAAACGTTACTTTCGGCTACGACAAGCCTCTGTTCAAGAATCTGTCGATGATTCTCGAGGCCAGTCAGAAGCTGGCGGTGATCGGCGGCAACGGCGCCGGTAAAACCACCTTCATCCGTACTCTGGTAGGTGAGCTGACGCCGCAGCATGGCAACGTCAAATGGGCCGAGAAAGCCGAGATCGGCTATTTCGCCCAGGATCACGCCGCCGATTTCGATACCGATCTGAATGTATTCGACTGGATGAAACAATGGGGCCAGCCGGGTGACGACGATCAAGTGATTCGTGGCGTGCTGGGTAAGCTGCTGTTTTCCGGTGACGATGCGAAAAAATCGGTCAAGGTGCTGTCGGGTGGCGAGAAAGGCCGCATGCTGTACGGCAAGCTGATCCTGCAGCGCCCGAATGTGCTGGTGATGGATGAACCGACCAACCACATGGACATGGAGTCGATCGAATCGCTGAATCTGGCGCTGGAAATGTACAAAGGTACGCTGGTATTCGTGTCGCACGATCGCCAGTTCGTTTCGTCGCTGGCGACGCAGATTCTCGAAATCAAGGGCGACGGCGCCTACAACTATTACGTCGGCGGTTACGAGGATTATCTGCACAGCCAGGGCGTTGCCTGAGCGCCTGGAGGAAGTTGCAGTGGAAACAAGGCCGTTACGACGGCCTTTTTCTATTGCATTGCCGCAAAACTGCTTTGACTAATTTTGCAATGCGGTATAATTTCATCAACTGCTAATGCGCTTTGGTTTGTCATTGCCCAGGCAAACATCCTCGGCCAAACGCCAAAATTCGCTTATAAAGCAGCCTGCTTTTAGCTTTGCTGTGATCAAGCAAGCTGAACTCTCCATCGCAATAACGTCCGGTAAACGACTCCCGGCGTGGCGCGCCTAGCTGCGTTGCAGCATTGTTCGGATCTTATGATTGCCGGCTGCCAGGCTTGCCGCAGGCGCCTGATCGGCAGACTCCGATTTAAACATCGACACAAGCAGAGGGTATTCCTATGAAGCTGAATGGCAAGGTTTCCATTATCACCGGCGCAGCGAACGGTATCGGCAAGGCCACCGCGCTCAAATTCGCCGCCGAAGGCGCTACTGTTATCGTTTGCGACCTCAATCAGGAAGCCGTTCTTTCCGTGGTTGAAGAAGTCAAGGCGGCTGGCGGCAAGGCCGAAGGCTTTGTGGTCAATGTGACCAATCAGTCGCAGATCAACGACATGGTCGCCGTGGTGAAAGACAAATACGGCCGTATTGACACACTGGTAAACAATGCCGGTATCGTGATGGATGCACGCCTGCAGAAAATGAGCGAGGACCAGTTCGACAAGGTGATCGACATCAACCTGAAGGGCGTGTATCGCTGCACCAAGGGCGTGGTCGATATCATGGTCGAGCAGGGTAGCGGGGTGATCCTGAATGCATCGTCGGTGGTGGGCCTGTACGGCAACTTCGGCCAGACCAACTATGCCGCCGCCAAATTCGGCGTAATCGGCTTTACCAAAACCTGGGCCAAGGAACTGGGCCCGAAGGGCGTGCGTGTCAACGCAGTCTGCCCGGGTTTCATTGCCACTGCGATCCTGAGCTCGATGCCGGAAAAAGTGATTACCGCGATGGAAGAGAAGGTTTCGCTGCGCCGCCTGGGTAAACCGGAGGAAATCGCCAACGTTTACGCTTTCCTCGCCAGTGACGAAGCCAGCTACATCAACGGCACTGCAATCGAAGTCAGCGGCTGTATCGCGATGTAATTCCGTACTCGGTCAGTGTTAAAAAAGCCACGCATTGCGTGGCTTTTTTATTGCTGCCCTGCAAGCCGCTCTGCTATTGGTCTGTAGCCTTGCCTGCAAGCCAATAGCAGAGCGGCTTGCAGGCAAGGCATCAGCACTTCCTTAATTCAGCTTGGCAGCGTGTTCGCGGGTGGCGTGGAACTGTACTTTCGGCCAGCGCTCCTGAATCAGCTGCAGGTTAACGCGCGAAGTGGCCAGATAGGTCAGGTTGTCGGCTGCGTCACGGGCGACGTTCATCGCCAGATTGTTTTCGAAATCCGCCAGCATGCGGCTATCGTCGCAGCTGACCCAGCGCGCCGTATGGATGTTCGAGTGTTCGAACACCGCATCCACACCGTATTCGGTATGCAGGCGATGCGCCACCACTTCAAACTGCAGCACGCCCACCGCGCCGAGAATCAGGTCCGCGCCACTGGCCGGCTTGAATACCTGCACCGCGCCTTCTTCACCCAACTGCTGCAGGCCTTTGTAC
>CALMFQ010000477.1 GCA_937863215.1 uncultured Pseudomonadota bacterium | reverse complement strand
CAGGCCGAAGAACTGGCGCAACTGCGTCAGCAGCTGGCCGACATCAAGTCCGAGATTCGCCAGCGCGATTACCGTATCGACGAGCTGAATACGCTGGTCAAGGCGCTGAAAGGCGGCCAGCCGCCAGCGCAGCCGTTTGTCGAGAATTTCCGCTCCGCACTCGATGCAGCTGGCATTCGCCACGAAATGCTCACCGACATCGTCGAAGTCAGCGATCCGGGCTGGCAAGGTGCGGTCGAAGCGATCCTGGCGCCATATCGACATATCGTGCTGCTGAAAAAGCCGTCCGACCGCGCTGCGGCCTGGGCATTGGGCGAAAAACTCAAATACCGCCACTTCGTGGTTGCCGACCGCAGCGATACGCCACGCGCCGACAAGGGCTCACTGCTGGAAGTAGTGCGCTTCGCCGCCGATGCACCGGACTGGCTGACCCGGCAGCTGAACCGGGTACAACGGGTCGAGGACGCCAGCGAAGGCTCTACGCTCGGCAACGAGCAGGAATGGATCACCCGCGAAGGCTTCTACCGCGAGCGCCGCGGCGGCCGCTATATCGGCGTCGCCGCGCACGATTACCATTTCGGCGAAGGTGCGCGCCGTTCGCGCCGGATTGCGGTGGAAGAGGAAATCGACCGCATCGGTGCCGAAATCGAGCAATACAAGCGCAAACAGGAGCCGATCACGCAGCGCATCACCGTGCTGCAGGCCAAGGTGGCCGGCGTCGATGCGGCGAATATGCTGGCGGCGCGCGCCGATGAATTCCGCCTGGCGGCCGAACAGCTGGAACAACTCAAGGCCAACGCGCTGAAAGCCTCGGACGAAGTGATTGCGTCCAATCAGGCTTTCGATGCCGCGCAGGAAGCCAAATCGCGCCTCGATGCCCGCGCCACCGAGCTGAATTACAAGATCCAGCAGCAGCAAACCGACAGCCTGCGCATCAAGGCCGGCAACGACAGCTACCGCCGCGAGCAGATTGAGCGACTGGAAGCGTTGCGCGCCCGCCGCACGGCACTACCCGCGGCATTGTGGCAAAACCGCGCCGAATTGCGTGCATTGAAAACCGAATACGAGTCGGTCGGTGTGGTGCGACGCGAGATGATGCGTTTCGACGAACGACTGGAACGCGAAGATTGGGAAACCGACGAAAACGTACTGGTCCTGCGCGACAAGCTGCGTGAAGAACACACGCAGATGGCGTTCCAGACCTCGGCGCGGCAACGCGAATTCGACCGGGTGATGGAGTTGTGCGACGAAGCGCGCGGCGCCTACATCACTGTGCTGCGCAACACCGTGCGTCGTTATGGCAAGAATATCCGCGCGCTGGGCGAACTGGCCGGCATCGAAGTGCATGTCGAAGCGCCGCATCTGGAAAACGACGACACCATCCTGGCGCAGGCCGGGCTGATAGTGCAATTCAACTTCGATAGCAAGGGCATGATGGGCCTCAACGACGGCGAGGCTTCCGGCGGCCAGCAGGTGATGAAATCGCTGATCCTGCTGATCGGTCTGATGATGGACGAGGCGCGCCCCGGCGGTTTCGTGTTCATCGACGAGCCGTTCGCGCACCTGGATGTGTTCAACATCGACAAGGTATCGAGCTTCCTCAAGAGCACCCAGGCGCAGTACCTGATCACCAGCCCGACCACGCACAACGTCAACGTGTTCGAGCCGTCGGAACTGACGCTGGTCACGCGCAAGAAACAGCCGGGGGAAAGCTGGGCGCAGCCGATCATGGTGGCGGTGCGGGAAAAACAGCACGCCTGAAATTAATTCGGCAAAAACATCGATCTGAAATATTTTTGAATTTTTTTGAAAATATCGTGAACCAATTGCAAGGTGCCCAGTCTTACTTTCCAGTTGCAGCGTTATTAGCCTAACGCTCTCTACTCTCCTTGTAATTGACAGCTTGAGCGCCATCGGATGACCTCTGATGGCGTTTTTCTTTTTGCCGTTCGGCGTATATGCAGCCCAGGCCAAATATCCCATTCAACTAACAAAAACAACAATTTTTATGACAAACGATTGACGATAAATACCCGTATGCGTATATTTCGACTGCAGTTGCTGCGCCCTTGCTGGCGTGCAACTCGTTTATCAGGCGTATTGCAACGCCGGCGGGCACCCCTCCTGCCGGCGTTGTCCTTTTTGCGCAAGCGATAATGCGGCGGTTCGTTTACGCGCAGTTTGCACCGGTAATCGAGCCGTAGCTCTACTATAGATGCGGCCAAGTGAAGTTTGAATTCGCCAAGACAGCTCCTCCCCTTTC
>CALMFQ010000476.1 GCA_937863215.1 uncultured Pseudomonadota bacterium | reverse complement strand
AAGCGTTAATCGGTTCGGTTGCTGTTGTCGAAAAGCCGCCGCAAGGCGGCTTTTTGTTTTCCTGGCTTGTTGCCACTGCTAAAATTCGCATTTTTCGCTGCTTCGAAACGGATTGGAACAATGATCAAGATCGGTATTGTGGGCGGCACCGGTTATACCGGTGTGGAATTGATTCGTTTGCTGGCCAAGCATCCACAGGCAAAACTGACGGCCATTACTTCGCGCAAGGAAGATGGCCTGCCGGTGGCAGAGATGTTTCCGAGCCTGCGCGGCTGGGTGGATCTGGCATTTTCCGATCCGGCCAGTGCCGATCTGAAGCAGTGCGATGTGGTGTTTTTCGCCACGCCCAACGGTATTGCGATGCAGCAGGCGCGTGAGCTTCTGGATGCCGGCGTGCGCGTGATCGATCTGGCTGCCGACTACCGTATCAAGGACATCCCGACCTGGGAAAAATGGTACGGCATGCAGCATGCCAGCCCGGAGCTGGTTGCCGAAGCTGTGTATGGCCTGCCGGAAGTCAATCGTGAACAGATCAAGGGGGCGCGACTGGTGGCCAATCCCGGTTGTTACCCGACTGCGGTGCAGCTCGGTTTCCTGCCGCTGGTGGAGCAGGGGCTGGTGGATGTCGGGCATCTGATCGCCGACGCCAAATCCGGCGTCAGCGGCGCCGGGCGCAAGGCCGAGGTGCATTCGCTGCTGGCCGAGGCGGGCGATAATTTCAAAGCGTATGGCGTGCCCGGCCATCGCCATCTGCCGGAAATCAGTCAGGGGCTGACCCGGATTGCCGGCAAGCAGGTCGGCCTGACTTTTGTGCCGCATCTGACGCCGATGATCCGTGGTATTCATGCCACGCTGTACGCACGGCTCAATTCCACTGCTGCTGTCGATCTGCAGACGCTGTACCAGCAGCGCTATGCCGACGAGGCATTCGTCGATGTGCTGCCGGCCGGCAGCCATCCGGAAACCCGTTCGGTGCGCGGTGCCAATGTGTGCCGTATTGCTGTGCACCGGCCGCAGGGTGGCGATACCGTGGTGGTATTGTCGGCAATCGACAATCTGGTCAAGGGGGCAGCCGGCCAGGCGGTACAGAACATGAACATCATGTTCGGTCTGGATGAGCAGGCCGGCCTGGATGTTGTGCCCTTGTTGCCTTAAGCCGCTTGAACTATCTGCTTCTAACCCAATCTACCATTGGAGCCCGCCGGTCGGTGGCGTTGCAATTAGGCCTTGCCAGGCAGATAATCCGATAGTGATCAGGCGATTGCATGTTCTGGACAGGCAACGCGAATACAGGAGTCAAACACATGAATGCAGTAACCGAAAACTTTCCGCTGGTATTTACCGATTCGGCCGTGGCCAAAGTGCGCGACCTGATTTACGACGAAGGCAATCCGGAGCTGAAACTGCGCGTATTCGTCACTGGCGGCGGCTGCTCGGGTTTCCAGTACGGCTTTACTTTCGATGAAATCGTCAATGAAGACGACACCGCGGTGGTAAAAGAGGGCGTAACCCTGCTGATCGATCCGATGAGTTACCAGTATCTGGTGGGGGCGGAAATCGATTACACCGAAAGCATCGAAGGTTCGCAATTCGTGATCCGCAACCCGAATGCGGTGTCTACTTGCGGTTGCGGCTCGTCGTTCTCTGCCTGAGGCGATTCCGGTCGGCAACAAAAAAAGGGGCTCAGGCCCCTTTGCTGTTTTTTGACGCTTGCCGTCAACCCTTGCCTGCGAGCAAATGGTTGCGGATTTCGCGCAGCGCTGCCGACAGCATTGCCAGATCCTGTGACGATTGTGCCTGCAGTTCGCTGAATATCTGCATGCAGCTGTTGACCGAGCTGGCTTTGTGTTCCAGCCACATGTCGACCGCCTCCTCGGGCGAACTGGCGTGCGCTGTCTGCAACACCAGCGCTGCCACTGCGCGGTGCTGACGGTACAGGTCGTCGCGCAGCG
>CALMFQ010000475.1 GCA_937863215.1 uncultured Pseudomonadota bacterium | reverse complement strand
TTGGCGTTGCGTTCGTTGCGCGAATACTGGCTCATGCCGTTGGTCACCACCCGGCCCGGCTCCGACGTGGCCGCCACCACCGTGCCGCCGGGGCACATGCAGAAGCTGTACACCGAGCGGCCGTTGCTGGCATGGTGCACCAGCTTGTAATCGGCGGCGCCGAGGATCGGGTTGCCGGCGAATTTGCCGAAGCGGCATTGATCGATCAAGGACTGCGGATGTTCGACGCGGAAGCCGATCGAAAACGGCTTGGCTTCGATATACACGCCGCGGTCGTACAACATCTGGAAGGTGTCGCGCGCGCTGTGACCGATTGCCAGCACCACGTGGCGGCTGGCGATGCGTTCGCCGTTATCCAGCAGCACGCCTTCGACCTGGCCATCGACGATGTCGATATCGGCCACGCGGCTCTGGAAGCGGATTTCACCGCCGAGCGATTCGATGGTCTGGCGCATTTTCTCCACCATGCTCACCAGGCGGAAAGTGCCGATGTGCGGCTTGCTGACGTAGATGATTTCTTCCGGCGCGCCGGCGGCGACGAATTCACGCAGCACTTTCAGGCCGTGGAATTTCGGGTCTTTGATCTGGCTGTACAGCTTGCCGTCGGAGAAGGTGCCGGCGCCGCCCTCGCCGAACTGCACATTCGATTCCGGGTTCAGCTCGCGCTTGCGCCACAGGCCCCAGGTATCCTTGGTGCGCTCGCGCACCTCCTTGCCGCGTTCGAGAATGATCGGCCGGAAACCCATCTGCGCCAGCAGCAAGCCGGCAAACAAGCCGCACGGCCCCATGCCGATCACCACCGGCCGCTCGCTCAGCCCGGCCGGCGCCTGCGCGACGAACTGGTAGCCGGTATCCGGCGTCGGGCCGACGTTGCGCTCATCCTTGCAACGCTTGGCCACCGCCGCCTCGTTGCGCAGCTCGACGTCGAGCGTGTAGATCAGATGGATATCGGAGCGCTTGCGCGCATCGTAACTACGGCGGAACACCGTGTAGCCAAGCAGATCGCCGGCACGCAGGCCGAGTTTTTTCACGATTGCCGCTTCGATCGCGCCTTCGGCGTGGTCCAGCGGCAGCTTCACTTCAGTCAGTCGTAACATGCGGGTTTCCGGAAAACAGGCGGCGTCAAGGCCGCAGACAATCGCGCGATTATACAGGGGAATAGCGCCGCGATTGCCCGGCTGCAGTTAGCGGCAGCCACCCGATTCCTGCCGCGCCAGAGTCACGCGGCAGCCGGCCGCCGCGAGCGGTACAGCGCCAGCCCTCTGCCCGCCTGCTGGCGGATCGCATTGCGCACCAGCGGCGTCCAGCCCAGCAGCAAGCCCTTGAGGCCGAGTGCCTGACGTGCCCAGCGCCACAGATCAAAGCTATCGACATGGCGCACGATCTTGCCGTCGCGGAAATCGAAACGGGCGCGGATGCGGTTGACCACGGTGCGGCCGGTTGCCGAGAAGGTATAGGTGGCAACCCAGCTGGCTTCACCGTGACTAGCGTCGGCGCTGATATCGCCAAAAGTCAGCGAAAAATCCTGCGCCCGGCTGACCAGCATGCGCCACATATCGCTCGCCTCGGTGCCGCGCAGATCGGGAAACACCGGGTCGGAAAAATGGATGTCCGGGTGGTAGCAGCCGGCCATGGTTGCGGCGTCGAGCTGCTGGAAAGCTTGATAGAACTGCTGGATCAGGGCGGCATTCGGGTGCATGGCGGGTGTCCTGTGAGTAAAAGGCATGGCTGCATTATGGACGTCCGCAGTCAAAGCGGTTATTGGCGATAATGACATTATTGTGTCTATAATCGCCAATCAGAATTGG
>CALMFQ010000474.1 GCA_937863215.1 uncultured Pseudomonadota bacterium | reverse complement strand
GCTCAAGGCATTGCGTGTCAATGTCGCGGCGCCGGCGGCGCTGACGCGTGCCGCGCTGCCGTTATTGAAAGCCAGCCCGGATGCTTCGGTCGTCTACATGTCGGAAACCCACGGCCATACCGCTACTGCATACTGGGGCGGCTTTTCCACTTCCAAGCATGCCGGTGCCTTCTGGGCGCAGATCGCCGCGCATGAATGGGACAACCTGCCGAATTTCCGCATCAATACCGTCATTCCCGGCCCGGTACAAAGCCCGCAACGCACCAAGACCCATCCGGGCGAGGAAAAGGCCGCGCTGCCGGATGCAGCCAGCCTGATGCCCGCCTTGCTTTACCTGCTTGGCCCGGACAGCAAGGGCCAGTCCGGCCAGACCATTGACTGCGCCGCACTGCGCAACGCCTGAAACGGGATTGCCGATGAACAATCTGTTCAAGCGAGTCGCGCTGGTGGCCCGGCAGGGCAAACCGGAGATCGTTTCGCCATTGCTGGAGCTGGCCGAATTCCTGCGTGCCAACGAAGTTACAGTGCTGATCGAGGACGAGAGTGTGCCGGCGGAGCTGATGGGCGACTATCAGCCGGTGCCGCGCGATACCATCGGCCGGCTGGCCGATCTGGTGGTGGTGCTGGGCGGCGATGGCACCATGCTGTCGATTGCGCGCTCGATTGCGCCGTACCGTATTCCGCTGGTCGGCATCAATCAGGGGCGGCTGGGGTTCATGACCGATATCCCGCTGCAGGGAATGACGCAATCGATCGGCGCCATTCTGCTGGGCGATTTCGTCCCGGAAGAGCGCATCCTGCTGGAATCGGTGGTGATGCGCGGCGATCAGGAGCTGTTCAAGGCGCTGTCGCTGAACGATGTGGTATTCAGCCGCGGTGCACTTGGTTCGATGATCGAGTTCGAAGTCTTCATCGACGACCAGTTTGTCTACAGCCAGCGCTCGGACGGCCTGATCGTCACCACACCTACCGGTTCGACCGCCTATTCGCTGTCGTCGGGCGGGCCGATTCTGCACCCGACGCTACCGGCAATCGGGCTGGTGCCGATCTGCCCGCAATCGTTGAACAACCGGCCGATTGCAGTCAACGACAGCGTACTGGTCGAATTCCTGCTGACGCGTGGTTCCGAGGCACGCGTGCATTTCGACAACCAGTCGCACTTCAATCTGCAAGAGCTGGATCGGGTACATATCCGCCGCTATCGCAATTCGCTGCGGCTGCTGCATCCGCTCGGCTACAACTACTACGACATGCTGCGCCACAAGCTGCATTGGGGCGAAAAGCTGCTGTGAGACTGAACCATGCTGTTGTCGCTGCGTATCCGTGATTTCGTCATCGTTGACCGGCTGGAGCTGGAGTTCCGGCCAGGATTCACCGTGCTTACCGGTGAAACCGGCGCCGGCAAATCGATCCTGATCGACGCCCTCGGGCTGGTGTTGGGTGAGCGTGCCGATCCCGGCATGCTGCGTGGCGGCTGTGAGCGTGCCGAAATCGAAGCCGAATTCGACCTTGCCTGCCTGCCGGCTGCCGCTGCCTGGCTGGCGCAGCAGGAGCTGGACGATGAAACCCATCTGGCGCTACGCCGCACGTTGGACGCCAGCGGCCGTTCGCGCGCCTTTATCAATGGTCGCGCAGCAACCGTGCAGCAACTGCGCGAGATCGGCGAGTTTCTGATCGACATTCACGGCCAGCATGCGCATCAATCTCTGCTGCGCGCGGATGCACAGCGTCAGCTGGTCGATGCCTACGCCGGCCAGGGTGAACTGGCACGTCAGGTCAGAAGCGCGTTTCAGTCCTGGAGCGAGCTACGCCGACTGCGCCAGCAGCGCGAGGCCAACGCCGCGGCATTTACCGCCGAACGCGAGCAGCTGCTGTGGCAGCTCAAGGAGCTGGAGGCGGCCGAGTGCACACCGCAGAAATGGAGCGAATGGCAGGCAGAGCAGGCGCGCCTGTCGCATGCCGCCAGCCTGATCGAGGGCGGCCAGCTGGTTGTC
This sequence comes from uncultured Pseudomonadota bacterium, assembly GCA_937863215.1. Lineage (GTDB taxonomy): Bacteria > Pseudomonadota > Gammaproteobacteria > Burkholderiales > SCOH01 > CALMFQ01. The sequence goes on along the minus strand of CALMFQ010000474.1, from coordinate 6,739 downwards.
GCGGCGCTGGCGGATGAAGAAGTGAACTGCCTGGCATTGCTGGCGGCGGCGCAACACAAATTGACCGAGCTGTGCCAGTTCGATCCACAATTGCAGGAAATGGCGGAGTTGCTGGACTCGGCGGATATCCAGCTGCGCGAAGTCGCGCAAGCGCTGCGGCGCTATGTGCAGCGGGTAGAGCTGGATCCGGCGCGACTGCAGGAAATCGACCGGAAGCTGAATACCGCTTATGGCGCAGCGCGCAAATTCCGTGTGCAACCGGAGCAGCTCGACGAGCTGCTGCGCCAGAAGCAGCTGCGCCTGCAGGAACTTGGGCCGGGTGCCGACGATGCCGATCTGCTGGCGCACGAACAGGCGGCCGAAGCGGAATATCGCGAATTGGCGCAGCGACTGTCACAGGTGCGCCATCGGGCTGCCGGCGAGCTGGCGCAGAAAGTCAGCCACGAGATGCACGCGCTGGCAATGAGCAGTGGCCGGTTTGTGGTGCAACTCAATGAGGCTGCGCCATCCGCCCACGGGCTGGAGCAGATCGAGTTTCTGGTTTCCGCCAACGCCGGCATGGAGCCGCGGCCGCTGAGCAAGGTGGCGTCGGGCGGCGAATTGTCGCGTATCAGTCTGGCGTTGCAGGTGATCGTATCGCAGGTTGCCTCGGTACCGGTGCTGGTGTTCGATGAAGTCGATGTCGGCATCGGCGGTGGCGTAGCCGAAGTGGTCGGGCAAATGCTCAAGCGCCTTGGGCAGCACTATCAGGTGCTGTGTGTGACCCATCTGCCGCAGGTCGCCGCGCGTGGCGATAACCACTGGCAGGTAGCAAAGCGCATGCAGGACGGGCAGACCCGTTCGCAAATCATTCAGCTGGCAACACCGCAACGGATCGACGAGATTGCACGCATGCTCGGTGGCATCGATATCACCGAAACCACCCGCAAACACGCAGCGGAAATGCTGTCGGCATAGATTTTTGATTGACTTTTGACCCCGGCGGTTTATTCTGAAATCAGGCTCGGAGCTGGCCCGTAGCGCCCGCCAGCCCGACACGCTGCAACGGTCGCTTCAGTTCCCCCGGATAATGACGTTATATCTGTGTACGTGAGTGATTTGTCTCATGTATTATTTATGCTGAATGGGCGGAATGGTACGGCTGTGGCTGTTACGCCTGTGACCGCGACTTTTTCTTCAACCGACGATATTACACAATGATAATGGTTGCCGAGCCCGATCAGGATCTCAACGACAATCCGCTTGAAGCCTATGTAACCTTGCTCCGCTCCAAGGGTGCGTCGACGAAGGACATCAACCTGCGCAAGCATTTCCTGCGCCATCTGACCAGTGCCCTGAAAGACCGGGAACTGAGCGGGGATAGCTATCGGCTGACGGTCGACGAGGTGCTGCGCAATTTCCCCGATGACGAGGTGTCGCAGTCGATGTTCAAGACAGCGGCACGCGAGTTTTACAACTTCTGGATCGGCGATGTGAAGTCGCTGGTCAAGCTGAACAACGCCAATATCTTCGAGCCCAACCCGGTACATATTTCGGTACAGGGCACGCTGACCGATCTGCTGGCGCAGATGGATTCCGACGATGGCTGGAGTTGCCCGGATACCCCGGCGCTGGAGCGCTATCTGTCGCAGTTGTACACCAATGGCCTGTCGCAGGCGGCAATCGATGTACGCGAACGTTTGCTGAAGCTGCTGCTGTATGTATCGCGCGAGCACGAATCGTCGCCCAAGGTATACCGTGCCGCAGTTGAAGCATTGTTGCCGCTGTTCAGTACCAGTGAGGGGCAACAGGTATTCGTGCAACTGGCGCGCGAGTACTACTATTTCTGGATTCAGGACCCGAGTGCCGAGGCGCGCATCGGTGAGGCTGCATCGATCGGGCCGAACCGGCAGGTGGTGTTCTGATTCGCCGCCGGTAAATGCCTGTACGGCAAACGACAACGCCATCCCTCCTCAGGATGGCGTTGTCGTTTATGGCTCAGGCGGCAAACAGGAAAGTGGCCAGTGCCTGTGCCAGCAGCTCGGGCTGGTCGTGATGCAGCATGTGTCCGGCATCGTTGATGCTGACTTCTTCCAGCCTGGTGAAACAGGCCTTGCGCTCGGCGAATTGCTGCGGTGTTTCTTTCAGCAGGCTTTCCAGCCACGTGGCGTCGGAGCTGATCCATAGCGTCGGGGCGGTCACCTGACGCCAGATCGCCTTGGCTTCTTCCAGCCGGAACAGGATCGGGTTGACCATCTTGTGGCGCGGGTCGGAACGGTATTTGGCCCCGGCATCGCTGCCCTCGGCAACCCATGGCGCCAGAAATGCCGCCTTGTCGGCGCTTAGGCGTGGGTTGGATTTGATCAGCCGCGTGGCGATAGCGTCCAGTCCGGAATGGGTGTGAAAATCATGTTGCCGGCGGTTCTCATCCAGCCAGCGCCGCAGGCGGTCGGGCGCCTGTTCCGGCTGGGTGGCGGCAAGGCCGAAGCCTTCGATGCTGATCAGTTTTGCTACCCGTTGCGGGCGGACGCCGGCATACAGGCTGGCGACGATTCCGCCCAGGCTATGGCCGACCAGTCTGACTGCGCCATCGGGCTGGTAGTGGTCAAGCAGCGCATCCAGATCGGCGAGGTAATCGGGAAAATAATAGCTCTCGCGGTTCCACTGGCTCTGGCCGAAACCACGCCAGTCCGGCGCAATCACATGCCATTGCTGCGGCAGCGCATCGATCAGGAACTGGAACGATGCCGCCACGTCCATCCAGCCGTGCAGCAGAAACAGCTTGGGCAGGCCGGGATCGCCCCAATGCAGCAGATGGTAGCCGGTCTGGCGCAGCTGGACGAATTCGCTGCGCGCCGGATAGCGTGGCGTGTAGCTCATGAGTCGGGTTACTGGTGCTCGACGCTCTGCTGCAGGTCAATATCGACGATCAGATCATCCGACAGCCGCTCCAGATCGCGCTGCAGTGCGGCCTGATCCAGCCCGGCATCGGCTTCCAGCTCCGCATGCGCGTGGAACATGATTTCCGCCGACATTGCCGCCGGTGCGGTGTGGGTGGTGAGTTTTTCCACGTTGACGTCGTATTGCGCCAGCACCTGCGATACCTCGCGCACAATGCCGATGCGGTCGTGGCCGACCAGCGACAGTTGCCAGCGACGGTTCGGGCCGCGTTTCGGCTGGCCGACGGCTGTTTCCGCCATCACTTTCAACTGCGCCAGCTGGCCGAGCGCGGCTTTCAGCTCTTCGGCGCGTGCCGCGGCAACTTCCACCCGCAGGATGCCGGCAAATTTGCCTGCCAGGTGCGACATGCTCGATTCGAGCCAGTTGCCGCCATGGTGACTGATCGTGGCCGACAGTTGTTCCACCAGCCCCGGTTGATCGTCGCCGATCACGGTTACAACGAGAAATACTGACATGCTTTTCGCTCCGATTACTGGTAGTCGCTGACTGGCACGCAGGCACAGAACAGGTTGCGGTCGCCATACACATCGTCGATACGGTTCACCGACGGCCAGAACTTGTTGTCTTTCACCCATTCCAGCGGGAACACCGCCTGCTGCTGGCTGTAAGGGCGAGTCCAGTCGCTGCCGATCACGTCCGACTGGCTGTGCGGGGCGTTTTTCAGCGGATTGTTATCCTGTGGCCACTGGCCGGCTTCCACTTGGCGGATTTCTTCACGAATGGCGATCAGCGCCTCAATCAGACGATCCAGTTCGGCTTTCGATTCCGATTCGGTTGGCTCGATCATGATCGTGCCGGCCACCGGGAACGACATGGTGGGGGCATGGAAACCATAATCCATCAGGCGCTTGGCAATATCCACTTCACTGATGCCGCAGGCGGCCTTGATCGGGCGGATATCGATGATGCACTCGTGCGCCACGCGGCCCTTGCTGCCGGTATACAGCACCGGGTAGTGCGGGTTGAGGCGGGTGGCAATGTAGTTGGCGTTGAGCAAAGCCACTTGCGTTGCCATGCGCAGGCCTTCGGCGCCGAGCATTGCGCAGTACATGTAGGAGATCGGCAGAATCGATGCCGAGCCGAACGGTGCCGCCGACACTGCGCTGCGCCCCTGGTTCGGGCCTTCGATCGGTGCCACTGCGTGGTTCGATGCAAACGGTGCCAGATGCGCTTTCAGGCCAATCGGGCCCATGCCCGGGCCGCCACCACCGTGCGGAATGGCGAAGGTCTTGTGCAGGTTCATGTGCGAGACGTCGGCGCCGATCAGTGCCGGCTGGGTCAGCCCCACCTGCGCGTTCATGTTGGCGCCGTCCATGTACACCTGGCCGCCGAAGCTGTGCACGATGTCGCAAATCTGCTTGATCGACTCTTCAAACACGCCGTGCGTCGACGGGTAGGTGATCATCAGACACGACAGATTGGCGGCGTGTTTTTCCGCCTTGGCCTGCAGGTCGGCGACATCGACGTTGCCGCTGTCGTCACAATCCACTACCACCACCTGCAGATTACACATCTGAGCGGTGGCCGGGTTGGTGCCGTGTGCCGATTTCGGGATCAGGCAGATATTGCGCTGTGCATCGCCCCGCGATGCGTGGTAACGCTGGATCGCCACCAGGCCAGCGTATTCGCCTTGCGCGCCGGAGTTCGGCTGCATGCAGATGGCGTCGAAGCCAGTCACGGCTTTCAGCATCGATTCCAGCCCGCCGATCATTTGCAGGTAACCTTGCACCTGGTCACGCGGTGCAAACGGGTGGATGTCGGCAAATTCCGGCCAGGTGACCGGAATCATTTCGCTGGTCGCGTTCAGCTTCATGGTGCAAGAGCCAAGCGAAATCATCGAGTGATTCAGCGCCAGATCCTTGTTTTCCAGGCGCTTGATGTAGCGCAGCATTTCGTGTTCGGTGTGGTAGCGGTTGAATACCGGGTGCGTCAGGTAGGCACTCTTGCGCAGCATGCCATCCGGAATCGGCTTGTCGACATGCGACAGGCGCACATCCATGGCATCGACATGCAGGCCATCCGCCTTGCCGTCGGCAAACACGTGCCAGAGTTTGCCGATGTCGTCGCGATTGCATTTTTCATCGAAAGACAGGCCAACCGTGCCTGCCGCGCTATGGCGCAGGTTGTAGCCGGCTTGCTCGGCGCGTTGCAGGATTGCAGCGGTATCGGCGCCGGTTTCGACCTGGAAAGTATCGAAGAAGGTGGCGTTGCTGACCTTGAAACCGGCCTGACGCAGTCCTTCGGCGCAGATCGCCGCCAGGCGGTGGATACGGTGTGCGATACGCTGCAATCCCTGTGGCCCGTGGTATACGGCATAGAATGAGGCGATATTGGCCAGCAATACCTGCGAAGTGCAGATGTTGGAGTTGGCCTTTTCGCGGCGGATGTGTTGTTCGCGCGTCTGCAGCGCCATGCGCAGGGCTTTTTTGCCGCGCGCATCGACCGATACGCCGATGATGCGGCCCGGCACCGAACGCTTGTGCTCGTCACGCGTGGCAAAGAATGCCGCGTGCGGGCCGCCGAAGCCCATCGGCACGCCAAAACGCTGTGAGGTGCCGAGCGCAATGTCGGCACCCATCTCGCCCGGCGATTTCAACAGCAGCAGTGCCATCAAATCGGTGGCGACAGCGCTGACCGCGCCTTTGGTTTTCAGCGCTGCGATGATGTCGCTCAGATCCAGCAGCTCGCCGCGCTGGTTCGGATATTGCAGCAGGGCGCCGAACACATCGGCGCTGGCCGCCTGATCGGCGTTGCCGACGATCAGCTCGAAGCCGAAATAGGCGGCGCGGGTCTTGACCACATCGATGGTCTGCGGGAAACAGGCGGCATCGACAAAAAACGCATTGGATTTGGACTTGGAGACCCGGCGCGCCATTGCCATCGCTTCGGCTGCGGCAGTGGCTTCGTCCAGCAGCGAGGCGTTGGCCAGCTCCAGGCCGGTCAGGTCGATGATCATCTGCTGGTAGTTCAGCAGCGCTTCCAGACGGCCCTGGGCAATCTCGGCCTGATACGGGGTGTAGGCGGTGTACCAGCCGGGATTTTCGAACACGTTGCGCAGGATGACTTTGGGCGTGATGGTGTCGTAATAGCCCATGCCGATCAGCGATTTCTGCACCTTGTTGCGGCCGGCAATCGCCTTCAGGGCCTGCAGCGCTTCGTGTTCGTTCTGTGGCGCGCCGATTGCCAGCGGCTGCTGCAGCCGGATCGATTCCGGTACGGTTTGCGCTACCAGATCATCGAGCGAAGCGGCTCCGATCTCCTTGAGCATGGCAGCGCGTTCGGCCGCCGACGGGCCGATGTGGCGCTGGATGAATTCATGATGGTTTTCGAGAGCGTTAAGCGTGATGGTCATGTAGGGCAACCCCGGCAAATTCTGGAAGAGCAGAGCCTTGAACCACTGAGAGCGCAGAGCTCACACAGAGAAACCGGCTGGAGTTCTCTCCGTGCTTGCTCTGAGTTCTCTGTGAACTCTGTGGTTCAAGATTTTAAGGATGAATTACTGGCCGATTGCGGCGGCGTAGCCGGCAGCGTCGAGCAGGCCGGCCAGCGCGTTGGCGTCGGCCGGTTTGATGCGGAAGAACCAGGCATCGCCGTATGGGTCCTGATTGGCCTTTTCCGGTGCATCGACCAGCGCCTGGTTGACGGCAACGATCTCGCCGGCGATCGGTGCATAGACGTCGGATGCGGCTTTCACCGATTCCACCACACCGGCTTCGGCGCCTGCTGCCAGCTGTGCGCCGACTTCCGGCAGCTCGACATAGACCACATCGCCGAGCGCATGCTGGGCAAAGTCGGTGAT
>CALMFQ010000473.1 GCA_937863215.1 uncultured Pseudomonadota bacterium | reverse complement strand
CAACGTCCGTTTCCTGCATCCTATCGTCAATAGCGACAAATCGCGCCAGTACGACCAAGACGTCGAGTTTGACCTGACTTACTGCAACCTCTAGCCACCAATCAACCTGTCCGGCAACGCCGTCGTCAACTTGGCGTTGCCGAGCGCGTTCGCCAAAAAGTCAGGCGATGGTCGCAACCATCGCCTGACTTTTCCACTGAACAAGGATCAGAAACTACGCCCGGCGGAGACGACAAATCGGCCTTCGCCCAGGTCCGAGATGTCGCTGCCAACAGCGGAAGCTGTTTTGTCGTAAAAGGCGGTATTGGATGCCTTCACGTAAGCCAGCCCGACGTTCCAGCCATCTTTGAAGGATTTGGTAACACCCAGCTTGTAATCCTTGTAGCTTGGATCGCTGGCTCCGCCGACAGTAGTGGCTCCGTTTGCCAGTTTGGCAGTGATATGCGTCCAACCAGCATGTGCGGCGATAGCGATATCGTCAGTGACGTTATAGCTGGCATTTAACTCCAGATAACCGGTGCCCTTGCTTTTGCCGTCGTAACCGGTTTTCTGGTTGATACCGAAGTAATCGGTCAAGGAATACGAATACTTGCCGCTCAGCCATTTCCAGGTGACGCCAGCATTCAGTTCGAACGTGTTGTAACTTTGACGTTCATACACGGCTGAAGTCGCCTTGCTGTAATTGGCGCCTGGGTAGTAGTAGCCGTAGCCACCTGCGGTCAGCGTCAGGTCGTCATTCATTTTGGCGTTGTAACCGCCATAGTAGTCGATCTCCTGCGAGCCACCGGCAAACTGGTTGCCGCTGACATTCGACGACCAAACGCCAGCGTATAGTCCACTGGGATGACTTACATCGGCACCGCCCTGCAGCGCAGGCTTGTGCCAAGTCTGGCTCAGGCCACGGAAATAATAATCCGAGACCAGATTGACGTTGGCAGTCAGCGTGAACGGTGAGGCATCCGCTGCGTGGGTCATGGGTGCTGCGCCAGACAAAGCAACGGCAAGGGTGATCGCAGTTTTTTTCAACATCATGTTTATTCCTTCAGTTCTTTAAAGTCGGTTGGCTTATGGATTGCGCCGCAGGATTCGGTCCAGAGCTATCGGCTGCGCCAGGCGGGGCGAGAGACGCCCGCAACACTTATGGAAGTTTTGAATTTGGATGGCATTGCGGTTCCCCCTCGTTGGTTGAGTAATCCCGCAAATTTATTAGCAGCTTATGTGCCAGAAGTATTTTTCTTTTGCAAAACAATGCATAGAGAATTTTTGCAGATCAGGAGTCCACACCAAAGCACCAATACAGTGCAGATGCGCACCACGATAGAACAGCGCGATGAGCCGCCCGTCGGCGAGTGTTTGCCAGCCGCCCCTCGACTCGCTTAACATGCGCCAGCCTCTGATCCCAGTGCCTATATTCCAGCCAATGACCGACTCCGACACCCAAGCCGTGCGCTACGTAAACTGCCCGATCTGCAAGCAGGCCGCCGAGTTTTCGCCAGCCAATCCGTACCGCCCGTTCTGCTCGCGGCGCTGCAAGCTGATCGATCTCGGTCAGTGGGCCAACGAGCAGTACAAGATCGCCGGCAGCGACAAACCAACCGGGCCGGAACCCGATGCCGATCAGTGAGGCTGGCTACGCTTGCCCTGTGTAGCAAATTGCAACTTCAACGGCTTACCGTCCACCTCCAGCGTCAGCAGCCACTCGGCACGGCCGGAAACGCACATCGGCAGCGTTACCGCGGCCACGAAACGACCGTTCTGCGGTAACAGCCGGTAACGATTCGGCCCCATGTCCATCTCGACCATGTTCAGGTCGGCATGGACCTCCGTGGCACCGGGAGCATCCACCAGCAAGCTGAATTGCTGCATTGCCGTCGGCGGCAGATCGGTTTGCACCGTTACCTGCCCGACACGGCATCCCTTGACCAGGTCGGCACACACCACCGGCGCGGCTTCCGGCTGAGTCCGGTCGGCCGGCTGCTTGCCGCACGCAGCCAGCAGAAACGCGATCAGTAACAAACCACGCCGCATCATTCCCTCCATGCCGCACGCATCAGTGCCACGCCGTGTGCGCCGTTCGCGCGCGCGACAGCCAGATCGCCGGCAGACAAGCCACCCAGTGCAAATACCGGTAGTGCAAAACCGTCGGCCAGCAGCTGCTGCAGCCCGCCCCAGCCCAACGGGCTTGCATCGGGATGCGTCCGGGTCGGCAACACCGGGCCGAGCAGCGCATAATCCAGCTCCAGTCTGGCGGCCTGCGCCAGTTCGTTGGTGTTGTGGCACGATGCGCCGACCAGCGCAAAATCCGGCCTGGCGCTGCACGCCAGCAGATCGGCCGCGGGCAGATGCAAGCCATCGGCGCCGATCTGCCGCGCCAGCTCGGCGTTGGCATTGACCACTACCCGCGCACCGGCGGCGTGGCAACGCGCCATTACTTCGCGGCCGAATTCGGCCAGTTGTGCCGGCGGCAGATGTCTTTCGCGCAGTTGCACCAGCTGCAAACCCTTATCCAGAGCGGCCTGCAGCCGAGCCAGGAAGCGCTCTGGGCTTGGCTCGCAGGCCAGGTGGGTAATTCCCATCACACGCGGCAAAGCCAGCCCGCGCAGGATCGGCGTATTGGCTGGCAGAATCGGACTCACCTCGGTGGCGCCCGGCTGCTGCCAGGAGAACTGCTGGCCCTCGTGCGGGTGCGGTTCGCCATCCCATTCGGTAATCTGGAAGAACTGCAGCCGCACCGTGGCGTGCGGATAGGTGAACACCTGCACCAGCCACGGATAAGCGCTTTTCACCTCGATGCCCAGCTCCTCGCGCAGCTCGCGCACCAGCGCCTGCTGCGGCGTTTCACCCGGCTCGATCTTGCCGCCGGGGAACTCCCAGTAGCCTTGGTAAACTTTGCCCGGCGGCCGCGACGACAGGAAAAATTCGCCATTCGGCCGCAACAGTACGCCGGCGACCACTTCGACAACTTTCACTGGTTCAACCATGGCGCCCTGCCCAATCGCGTGCGAACTGCCAGGCCACGCGGCCGCTGCGCATGCCGCGCGACAGCGACCAGTTCAATGCTTCGCGCTCCACCTCCGGCGCCTGCGGGTCACAGCCGAAATGGCGTAGCCAATGATTAACCGCGGCCAGATACTGATTCTGGTCGAACGGGTAAAACGACACCCACAGGCCGAAACGTTCCGACAGCGAGACTTTTTCCTCAATCGCTTCGGCCGGATGGATTTCCTCACCGATATGCCTGGTGCCGGCGTTTTCGTGGAAATACTCCGGTAGCAGGTGGCGCCGGTTCGAAGTGGCGTAGATCAGCACATTGTCGCTGGCTGCGGCAATCGAGCCGTCCAGCGCCACTTTCAGCGCCTTGTAGGCAACATCGCCCTCGTCGAACGACAGGTCGTCGCAAAAGACGATAAATCGCTCCGACCGGCTGGCGACGCGCTCGACGATGTCCGGCAGATCGACCAGATGCTCCTTTTCCACCTCGATCAGGCGCAAGCCTTGGTCGGCAAACTGGTTCAGCAGTGCTTTCACCAGCGACGACTTGCCGGTGCCGCGCGCGCCGGTCAGCAGCACATTGTTGGCTGGCTTGCCGGCGAGGAACTGGCGCGTGTTCTGTTCGATTGCCTGTTTCTGCGGCTCGACATTGTGCAAATCGTCGAGCGCGATCCTGTGCAGATGAGTCACCGGCTCCAGATAGCCGTGGCCATTGCGGATGCGCCAGCGGAACGCCAGCGACGAGTCCCAATGCGGTTCGCGCGGCGGCAGCGGCGGGAAATACTGATCGAGCCGGGCCAGAATGGCCTCGGCCAAGTGCATCGTTTGATCTAGAGAACGCATCAGGCAACCTTTGCAACAATTAGAATTGGAGCGTCAACAACAGCGTGGTTTTCGGTAGGTCAGTACGTCGAAATCAGCATCAATCCACCGGATTCCTGAACAAGACAGGCTCATTCACCCAAGTGGCAAAATGCTCTGCAAGCCAAGACAGAAGCAGGTCGGAGAGGCAACATCAGAGAGCCCTCCAGCATGGCAAGAAAACGGCCGCAGACCGCCCGCAATAAACCTGCACAAACGAACTCCCGCAGGCCGCACCGAGCATCGCCGCAGAGCCCGATCGCGCGCGCGACACTTGCCCAGCCTGCAAGCGGGCTCCGCTAGCCGAGTCCATCAAAAACCTTGCTCAACGCAAGGCTAGCAATAGCAACACAACATGCAACGTAAAACCAATAGGACTTCGGATTCTGGTGGAAATCCAGAGACATCCCTCGGAAATAAATACGATCTTTGAAAATCAACTTGGCCAAGGCATCGAGCAGGCAACACAGAGCAAGCGAAAGCCAGACAACGCTTTTTCCCTGGTTGTGGAACACCGAAACAATCAAGGCGACCACAAAAATACCGAACGACAAAGCCAGCGCGAACTGCCACGCTGACCTTGTACGAGTGATACTTTCCATCTTATTCACTCAACGAAACCCGGCACCGTTGTCTCTAGCATCGAGTTTGTTGCCAAGGATCATCACAACGGCACCGCCATTCAGCCAGCAACCATGGCTGTTCCATCAGCTCCGATAATCCGCATTGATCCGCACGTATTCATAGGAAAAATCGCAGGTCCAGACGGTAGTTTCAGCCCCGCCGCGTGCCAGGTCGACCTTGACGGTGATTTCCGCCTGTTTCATCACCCGCTGGCCGTCCTCCTCCTTGTAATCCGGGTTGCGGCCGCCGTTTTTCGCCACCCACACGTCGTCGAGCCACATGTTGACGCGGCTGACATCCAGATCGGCGATGCCGGCGTAGCCGATGGCGGCCAGCAGGCGGCCGAGGTTCGGGTCGCAGGCGAAGAAGGCGGTTTTCACCAGTGGCGAGTGGGCGATGGCATAAGCGACGGCGCTGCATTCGGCCTCATTCTTGCCGCCCAGCACGTTGACGCTGATGAACTTGGTCGCGCCTTCGCCGTCACGTACGATTGCCTGAGCCAGCTCGATCGAAACTTCGACAATGGTTTGGCGCAGCTCGGCAAACTCACGGCTGTCGGCATCGGCAAAACCCGGCACGGCCACTTCGCCGGAGGCGATCAGCATGAACGAATCGTTGGTCGAGGTATCGCCGTCGATGGTGATGCGGTTGAACGAGCGATTGGCGGCATCGCCGACCAATTGCTGCAGCAGCGCCTGCGGCACGGCGGCGTCGGTGGCAACGTAGCCGAGCATGGTAGCCATGTTCGGCCGGATCATGCCGGCGCCCTTGCTGATGCCGGTGACGGTGATGGTTTTACCGCCGATTTCCACCCTGCGCGAATAGGCTTTCGGCTGGGTATCGGTGGTCATGATCGCTTCGGCAGCGTTACCCCAGTTATCCAGCTTGAGGTTGGCAATCGCAGCCGGCAGACCGGTGACGATGCGGTCGACCGGCAGCGGCTCCAGGATCACTCCAGTGGAAAACGGCAATACCTGGCTGGATTTGAGGCCGAGCTTGGCGGCTACCGCCTCGCACACCGCACGCGCGTCGAGCAGGCCTTTTTCGCCGGTGCCGGCGTTGGCGTTACCGGTGTTGATCACCAGCGCACGAATACCCTGCCCCGCGGCCAGATGGTCTTTCGACAGCAGTACTGGCGCGGCGCAGAAGCGGTTCCGGGTGAAGACGCCAGCTACGGTTGCCTTGTCGCTCAGGCGGATCAGCAGCAGATCCTTGCGATCGGCCTTGCGCACCCCGACTTCGGCGAAACCGAGTTCGACGCCGGCGACGGGAAACAGTTTGGTCGGATCAGGCAGGGGCAGATTGACTGGCATGGCGGTATTCCTTGGTGGATGGGTCAGACAAAGACAGAATTGTAATGGAATTGCCCGAATCCGCTATGGAAGCGCTGATTTATTCGGCGAGCAGGATAAATTACAAAGAGCCAAGCGCGCGGGAAACGAAACAGATCATTTGGATAGGCGAGTTTTCGAACGCCGCGCTAGCAACCGCGCCTGACAGGCAAAGTGTGATTCGCGACTTGCCTAACCGCTGGGCGCAGCAATTCGCCCCCGCAGTCAATACATCAACGCGTTTCCATCTCAACGGAGTTCAAGCAGTATCTTGCGCACCGGCGTGGGAATGCCTGCCTGCAGTGCTTCGGCGATACTCAGCCACTGCATGCTCGGCTGCTGCGCCGCCGGCGGCGCCAGCAGGTACACCGGCAGCGGCGTGATATGCAGCCTGAAATGGGTAAACGCATGGCTGAATTGCGCCAGCGGTGGCTGCACCTCACCGCTGCAGCCCAGCGTCGCCTGGCACCAATTTTCCGCCTGCAAGGTCGTATCAACTTCGGGAAAACTCCACAAGCCGGCCCAGATGCCGGTTGCGGGGCGTTTCTGCAGCAGCAGACGATCCTGCTGGCGTAGCAGCAGCATCACTGTTTCGCGTTCCGGATAGGCTTTTTTCGGCTTCGACGCTGGCAGCTCGCCGGTGCGCCCCTCGATCCGCGCCACGCAATCCTGCTGCAGCGGGCACAGCAGGCATTGCGGCTTGCCGCGGGTGCAGATGGTGGCGCCGAGGTCCATTTGCGCTTGGGTGTAAGCCTCGATACCGCTGGCTGGAGCCAGCGCATCGGCAATCTGCCACAGCCGGGTTTCAACCTTCTTTGCGCCCGGGTAACCGTCGATACCGAAAAAACGGCACAACACCCGCTTCACATTGCCGTCGAGAATCGCATGCGGCTGGCCGAAAGCAAATGCACCAATCGCCGCCGCCGTGGATGGGCCTATGCCGGGCAAGGCGGCAATCTGCTCGCACTGCAGCGGAAACACACCGCCGTGCTCAGCCATTACCTGCTGCGCCGCCTTGTGCAGATTGCGCGCCCGGCTGTAATAACCGAGCCCGCTCCAGGCGGCCAATACCGCATCCTGCGGTGCGGCGGCCAGGTCGGCCAGCGTTGGAAACAATTCAAGAAAGCGCAGGTAATACGGGATTACCGTCACCACCTGCGTCTGCTGCAACATGATTTCCGACAGCCAGACGCGATACGGGTCGCGGCTTGCCTGCCACGGCAGATCGTGGCGGCCGTGTTGTTGCTGCCAGGCAATCAGGCGGCTGGCAAAATCCGCCGGCAAAACGGGAGAAAAATTCATCGAGTTCAGCAACGCCGCTACTGGCGCCGATTAGCGAAGATAATCGCGTATGCTATAACATATGGAAGTCAACTGGACCTGTCCGGGCACGCGGATTGCAGCAAGCTTTTGGCGCCGGCATCAACAAGGTGGAGTCTATTGCATGAAAAAACAACTGTTCCGGGTTAGCGCCGTCGCGCTGGCATTGGCACTGAGCGGTGCTGGCAGCAGTGCGCTGGCGGCTGGCAACGAAATCCTGGTCGGCCAGTCGGTGGCCCTGACCGGCCCGCTGGCGGAAGTTGGCAAGGATTTTTCGGCAGCGATGAAAGCCTATTTCGATTACGTCAATGCCAAGGGCGGCGCTAACGGCAAGCAGATCAAGCTGATCATCAAAGACGATGCCAGCGTGCCGGCCAAAACATTCCAGAACGCGCAGGCGCTGATCAACGACAACGTCGATGTGCTGGCCGGCTTTACCGGCACTCCGAACGTGGCTCTGCTGGTACGCACCAAGACGCTGCAGAAGAACAATATCGCGCTGGTCGGCCCGCTGACCGGCGCCGATTCACTGCGCGCCGCACACGGCACGGAAGAGCACAAGGCGGAACAGGGCAATTACCAGCTCGGCGCCGACACCATGACCGAAGGCCATATCCCGCAACTGTTCCACGTGCGCGCCGGCTATTCCGACGAAGCGCGCAAGATCGTGAAACAGGCGGTCAGCCTGGGGATGCAGAAAATCGGCGTACTCTATTCCGACGATGCGTTCGGCAAGACCGGCCTGGCGGCGATCAATGAAGCGCTGAAAGAGCACAAGCTGCAACTGGCGTCGAAAGGCATCTACAGCGCCAAGACCGGCGATATTTCGGATGCGGTGAAAAACATCTCCGCCGCGCGGCCGCAGGCGGTGATCATGCTTGCCAACACCACCCCGGCCGGCAATTTCATCAAGCAATACCGGCAGATCGATCCGGGTGCGCAATTGTTTGCGCTGTCAACGGTATCGGCGCGCACATTGGTGAAGAACATCGGCGTGCAGGGAATGGCGCACGGGGTCGGTATCTCGCAGGTAATGCCGATGCCGACCAACTCGCTGACGCCGCTGTCGAAGGAACACCAGAAGATCATGGCGGAATACGCGCCGAAAACGCCGCTCAGCTACCTGACCATGGAAGGCCATATCGTCGCCAAGATCATCACCGAAGCGGTGCGCCGCGGCGGCACCAGCCGTGCCGGCATGTTCAGCGGACTGGAAGCGCTGAAGGGCTACGATGCAGGCGGCTTCTACGTCAACTTCGGCCCCGGCGAACGGCGCGGCTCGAAGTACGTCGATGTGACCGTGATTGGCGCCAACGGCGATCTGATGCGCTGAAGCGGGAAATTTACCGCCATCGACAGGGCTGCCGCGGCAGCCCTGTTCATTTTCCGACCCGGCTGCCGAGTTTTGCCAGCCGTTCGATCAATGGCCGCAGATCGGCCGAATAATGCGGACTGGCAAGCGGACCGCTGATTTTCACCGGCACCTGCACCCCGCGTAGATCGATCTTGCCCTGGCTGGTTTCCAGCGTCGCCAGCAACTGGTAATCGAGCAGATCGCCCGGCCAGTCGATGCGGCCGGCGCCGCTCAGCGCCAGCAGCGGCGACACCAGCCG
>CALMFQ010000472.1 GCA_937863215.1 uncultured Pseudomonadota bacterium | reverse complement strand
TCCCGCAACTGCGGATACCACTCCAGCAGGTTCTGTTCGACCTTGTCCATCAGCCTGGGACGCAGTGGTTCGGGCGTATCCTGCAACGTATTCAAGCAGGCGGCGCATGCTCCATAATTGCACACCAGGCGCCCGACTGGACTGATCCACGGTGCGAATACAGCAGTCTTTACCCGCTCGGTACCGCATAGTGGGCACCGACAATATTGCGAATTACCGTTTATCAATTCCATGCTTTAATCGTCTGGGTTATTTTCATCCGTGTCTCCCATTTCGTCATCGTAGTCAGCGTCGAACACCATCTTCGTGTTTCCGGCGACCTTCAGGTGCAATTCTTTCTCGTCATCATCGAAGCCCACTATCGAATACTCGACGCCCATCAGTAGATCGGATCCGCATAGCCTTTCCGATATTGCATCGAGAAACTCTTCCAGGTCCCATTTGATGAGTTCGCCGAGTCCGACAACTATGACGCCCGAAATGTTACCTTCGACGTCCACATCCGCACTGGTCAACGGTTCAGTCAGTATCGTGTAGGGCTGCCCGCCCGTTGGTGACTTTATGTCTGCCATATTGGACTAAATGAGCTGCCTGATTGTTCGTGCGATCTGCTCCACGGCGGCATTAAAGCACCAACCGCCGAGATCTTTTTCCTCGCCCTGCGGATCGCCCTGCCTGATGGCGAGCCTCGTGCCCTGCTCGAGGAAACGCGTGGTGAATAGCTTTTGCGCTATGCTGATTGCCAGATCAGCCACCCGCCGCTCTTCCGTGACCAGCATCAGCAGAGAATGGAATTCCTCGATGGTGATCGTTTTGGACCGAAGCGTCGAGCCATCCCCAGCCTGCGTGGAAAGGTAAATTCCGCCATCTGGTTCCAACCGCGCCTGGACACTAAGGTCCTGATGCCAAAAATCTCGACCCTGCCATACCAGCAGACGATTATATGGTCTAAGAATCCTGAGCGTTTCGCTATCTTCAACACAACACACCTGCACTGATGCTACTTTCCCGACCTGCGGGGTTTCTGATTTGTCGCTCATGTTTGATTATTCGGAGGTTGGAGCATCGAATCCATCCAACCACATTTTGATTTCCCGATCGCACTCATCGGAGCCGTAACAAGTACCACCGTACTCATCCAGCGTCAGTTCCCCGGCGGCATCCAATATGATCAACCGGGTACGAAATACGTCGCCATTTGCGTAAGCCGTCCAAGTCCGGCAGGCGCCCCTGGCGTAAACCATGGCATTTTCAACTTCAGCCTCGCGCAGCGCTGCCACATCTACGCCGCCATGCGCAGTCAGCCAGTTACGTAGAGCGGTATTGGATGGCTTGCGCTGCCGGCAGAGAATACGCTGCAGGTAAGCCTGCCCATCCGTGCGCCCCTCGATCATCTTCATCAGTACGTCGCGTCTGATCTGATCGCAGCAGGCAGCCGATGGCAGCCAGATCCCGGCGAAATTAAGGGAGTCGAATGGGCAGTCGCAGCCCGCCGGTAATTCACCCCGCAGTGCCCATACCTCCCCACCGTGTCCGTACCATGCCAATATTTGGGGCAGGTGTCGGTTTTGTGGATGCACCAGCCGCTGCGCATCAATGTCCTCCAATGTTTTGAAATTGGAATGCCTACGATTGAACGAGTAGATGGTGTACCATTCGGCATCGAATGGATTTTCATATTCAGATTCCGACTCCAAATATCCGATGGCCATCTGCCCATCTGCCAGCCGTCGATACTGCAGGTGGTACTGAACCGAATATGGCTCGCTGGGTAGCAACCACACCTCCCCATCAATGAGCAGTTGGTGCGTATCCTTCTCGGATTTGAACTCTACACTCATGCGTCCAGACGACTGCTGGCCTCCGAAGGCTCTTCATCGACCTGCAGTACCGCATCCGGGATCATGGAAGCTATTTCCTTGAAGCCAGTGCCGTTTTCCAGATCATAATTGGTGTCAACCGTATCCCGGATGGATCGCATGACCGGCGCATCCCAATCGGCCGGCAGGGTTGAATCCATGTCGGAAAAGTCATCCGGCGTGACAGCCTTCAGGACCACCATCGGATAGCGGCGCTTGAATGCTGCCAAATCTTTTTCGAATTCTTCGCGTCTGTTCATTATGATTTACTGAAAATCTTCTGCATGGCGGTCTGCCCACAGCTCCTGCATGATGGGCTGCCCATTTGCGTAAATGCTCTCAAGGATGTACCTAGAGGTATGCTCAGACCCAAAAACATGATTGGCAGCAGCGCTCCAGATCGCGGACTGCATAGCCTCCTCATCTGAAAGCAACGGCAAAGTGAGTTCTGCGGAGGCAAAACCAACCCGCGTGACTCTGACATGCGCCATCGGCGACGGGACAGCCTTCGGAATATACTCCATCGCATTTTCGACGTGGCGGGACAATAGTCCTATTTCTTGCAATGCGTGATCCGTATCGCGCAACCACAGAGTGCCTTTTTTAGGTGCGAAAATACCCCCGTCTGGATTGTCTTCGCCCTCAAATGTGACACAAAAGCCTTGTCCTTTTTCGTCGTCCCATTGAATTTCCGCCAGACAACCCTCAGGGTCACTGGCTTCGAACAACACGGCTGGATAGGTCACCGGCGCACCATTTTCTGAGAACAGGATGACCGCTGTGGCGTCATCCAGCAACTCCGCACATTTATCCAGCGGGATCAGCCACACGTCGTGTTCGCCGATCATCCGTAGTTCGTGTTCGGGCAGAGGTCTGCGTAAATTGGATAATTCTCGTGCTTTCATGTTCAGACGGATTGCGTTTTGCGAAAATAAACATCGGCCAGTGCAGGCGTATACCAGTTGATCCTGGAATGCCAGAAATGTTTGGTTTGGTCCGAAACAGACGCAGCACGTATCGTGCGCATGATCTTAGCTTCGAGATCGCTACGTTCGGCATTTTCCTCCAGGACCGATTTACTGTTGGGACAGCGGCGCTCCACTTCGAGTCTGCCGAAATTCGGAGACCAAGCCAGAATGCAGCCGCAGTCAAAAGTACGGCGCTCAAATCCCTGACCATTGCAGTGCGCATGTCTGCAAGATTCCTCTACCGTGCGGGCTCCGCAATCCGGGCACGTCGCATGTTTGATGCGTAGTAATTCCATTGCTCTTTGTGGGTTGAAGATTATTTTACTAAATGCCCGACACACCATCAGATGGCGGAGGCCAGTCCAAATTCACGATTACGAATGCCCATCTGGCCGTGTTGATCACGGTGTTGGGTATTCTCGGATTTGTCGGCAACGCGCTGCATGGCTACGTGGATGCCGAAGTCAGTGAGGGCAAGATGCACCAGACGGTTGTTGATCACAGCGATGCGCTGCGCCAGCTCCGCAGTGACATTGACACGCTGCAGAAAAGCCACGCTTCGCAGAAGGAATCGCTGACCTGGTTGGAAGGCAAACTGGATGCCGAAAAGGGCCGGGCCTATGAGGCAGACCAGCAGCAGTCACGCTTGCTGGACATGCTGCGCCAGCTCATCGCTGGTTCACAGCCCGCCAAGCAGCCCTGATCAGGTGCCACGCGGCTTCACCGTAGGGGTGAACGAATCAAACATCATGCGCGTCAGACTGGCGTCCAAGCCATACGCCAGTTCCCACAGACATACCAGTTCGGGAAATACACGCAGGATGCGTCGTTCATAATTATTCCAATGGGGGCGCAATGTCGTGCATGGCTTCCGCCGCGAATCCACCGCCAGGGAATCCAACGCGTCGTTCAAACTGGAGAACTCCCGGCTGCTGTTTGTGTGTGCGTTTCCCAACCAGAAATCACCATTGCAGAAGCAGAACTCGACCGGAGCATTTACACGCGCCTGGAAGCTGTTCAGCCACGGTAGGGCGTGCGATTTAAGCAGCGATGCCGCCACGCGGGCTGCGGCTTTTGTCGCGGCCGTATCGGAGCGCCGCACCAGTTTGGTTATCTGGGCGCTGGTCAGGATTTTGGCGCGCTTCATGTTCCGGTACAGCACTTCTTAGGTCCCGGGTCTGGTAACGGAATACCACCAATCTCGCAGTAGGCACCGGTGAGGTTCCCTGTCGCATCGATCTCCACAAGGGTCAGGCCTCCATCATCTACCGCGATGCTGCTGGTATCGGGTATGCTGTCCAACCACTCCCGTAATTCAGCGCTGCCCATCATGTTCCCAGGCAGCAGCGCTTGAATTTGTTACCCGATCCGCACGGACACCTGTCATTGCGTCCCAGCCCGGCTTCAGCAGACCAGCGATCAATCCAGAAGGTTTCCAGCCGTGGGCGCTTGAATCCGTATTTAGCGCGCAACCGTTCGACCTGTTGCATCATCGCCGCAATCAGACCACCCAGTTCAGGATCTTCCTGCTCGAATGGGATCGGAATTGTATTGGGGATAAAATCAATCGTCATGGCGCGTGGAGTCTGTACCGCAACGCAATGCCCAGCGTTCTTGCCGCCAGCCACTAATCTTATCATCCAGCTCATCATCCGTCCACTCACTGATGTCGAGCGGTGCGTAATCCGGAGGCATGGGAAACAGCATGCTGATAGCCGCCCCATCCGGATTGTCGTCATCGAATCGCGCCCGCACATCCTCAACCCCCAGTTTTTCAGCCAACGCCTCCACGACGTCCAGATGCGTATTATTTTCCGCCTGCTCTTCCGTCAGCACCATGCCCCCGGCTATGATCGCGAAATCACCAGCCGCATCATAACCAACTACGCCTACTACTTTGCGGACAGGAGGACGCATATCCGGCTGAAGTACACCGGTAATCAGATGCTCCACTTCCTGTATTTTGAGAAGCAGAGCCGTCCGTTGGCAGTCCGTACTCTTGTCTCCGTGGTGTCGCAACGCCTTGTAGCATAGATCTGAAAGTGCCTTCAGGTGCTCGTTCGCTTTGTCTTTGAATTGTCCGAGTGTCATTTTATTTGCTTGTGGGTTTGGTCCGGTAATCAGATGGATCATGGGACATCATATCCCCGAGTTTTTCAGCCAGACGCGTCTGGGCAATAAAATCCTCGATGGCCTGCTGCGCGGATTCCGATGAGCCGAACCGGAGGGGCCGCTCGACCCCATCCGGTCCTTCTTCCGTCCAGTGGGCATCCGCCCATCCGGATGCCTCCCTGACTTCAACGAGCAAGGACATGATCTTCCAGGATGGAAAAGCCTCGCTCCAGCTCACGTTTGTGACGAAGGCTGGCCGCCGAAATGGCCAGCCGGACCCGCCCAGCATCACCATTGGCCATGTCGAGCAACGTCTTCGCCGGGTAATGGCGGGTCGTATCGATATTGTGTCGATGCGCGAACGCCTCCGTTCCGGCCAGACAATTACCCGCCCGCAACGAATCAGCCGCACACACCCACACGCCGGCCTTGTCGGCCATAAAGGCAACCCGATCCGCTTTAGCGCGCAGTTCGGCATCACGGCGTATCTGCGCATTGGTATTCAGTCGGAACAGCAGGGTGTCCACGATGACGTGCGCCAGATCCTGACCGGTCAGGTGGTAGTCTGCACCGTCAGCGCGCAAAATACGCAGGCCGTTCCGATCAATATCCCATACGAATCCGTCCGGAAGCGTATGACTCCGGATGGTCTCGTGGACGACGACTTCAAGTTCCTGCGGCGTCTTCACGACAGCAAAGAACCGCAGGTAGGTGTCGTTGATGGCGTATCTTACGGTTGACCACCGCTTATTTATCCGCCGGGATGCGCCGGGCGCATGCGCGCACGAGGAAGGTTTCAGGGTCGCGCAACACCGCCAATGCTTCGCGCGCCGGAGGACCTGCAAGCCCTGTGCCTCGGCGATCTGCGCAATATCGTGGCGATCGTCGCCCGGAACATAAACCCAATTGGGGCGCTCGGTGATGGGCACCAACTCCCGGGACGCAGGCGCCAACACGATATTGCGCTGGCGGATAATTTCCTGCAGTTCTCTGTCGCGTTTGGCGTGTTTAAGCGCCCAAGCCGTTACGGTCCGGCAATTACGCGCCGGTTCGCGCAGCAGCGTCCGTTTGCGTTCTCGTAACCGCTTCAGAAACTTTTTCCGGAATACGCGGTCGTGCCGCGCCCTCTTGGCTTCCGGATATTCTTTACGCTTCTGCTGCTCGCTCTCCCACGTCAGACGCGCTGTCAGGCTGGAAGCAGCGTAACAAGGCCAACCAGCCTTGTCGAGATTCCGGCGCCTCCTAGCCTTACGGGCGAGGCCAACAATAGCTGGAACGTGCTTCAACGTACGGCGGCTCAACTTCCGCGCATTGAAGGCATCCAGGTAGGACTGCTTGGATCTCATGCTCGAACGATGCACCAATCAGCATCGGCATCCATGTCGATCAGCAGGTCGCCAGTACGAAGACTGACGGGAAACCAAGTCGGGAATAGGGCACGCAACCGCCCGGCCGCCCTGAGATCCCAAGCCATGATACGATCCCAAACAGCATCCGCATAGGCCTCCACCATCTGCGCGTGCGTCCGACCTCGCTTGGCGGCGAAGTCGGACTTGGCCAGATCCGATAGAATATCCGCATCCAGTTCAAAATCCCAACCATCTCGGATGCGCGTCCAGGCTTCCCTGGCGACCACCTCCTTGATGCGTTCCCACTTCATTTCTTGTCGGCCCGCTCGATCGCCGCCGCATCCGAATAGACAACACCGCGATAGCGCCCGTTCGGACCGATGAGCTTCAGCTTGTTGTCCATCATAGCATCCGCGACCGTATAGCCCGGCACGACGAGTGCCAGCAACGTCTCCAACTTTTCTTCGCAGGTCTTCAGCAACTCAAGTGCCTTACCCTGTGCCCATTCGGCGTCCGGGATGGATGACCAAAAGTGAGCGAAATCGGCGTGAGAGCAAAACTGACGGGCCCCCTCGATGTAGAAGGTGCAGTCGCCTGCTTCCTCTTTGATGTTGGTAGCGATCGACGGTTCGCCCTTGTACGCGACATCGAGTTCCTTTTCGTAGATGACATGACGCTTGATCGCATCGCGCATTTCGCCAGCTGCTTCACCAGCCAGCGCATATACCATGTGTTCCCAGTGCAGCCACTGCCCAAAACGAATTCCGTCCAGGCTATCGTGCAGCTCATGGTGCTCCAGAATTTCGTCCAGGCATGTCTGCAATTCTTCCGCCGTTGCGGCAAACGATTGCGCCTGATTAAGCATGCACTGTTTGCTGGGAGTCCGGGATAGCAGCAGGGCGGCGGGCGCCTTGGCGAGCTTCCTGACCATCTCGGTGTAGGAAGTGTTGTCGAATTGGGCTTGGTCGAATGAGGGTTCCATTGTGTGCGTGTGTTTATTCGGTGAAGTTTGTATCCAGCCAAGCCACGCGGCTCGGATCCGTGACTGTCCAGTAGCAGCGGAGTTCCCGCCCATCAAGGTCGAAATAGACCCGCCAGCCGCCACTATCGGAGGGAACGACGCGGAATGTCTGTTCGGTCGGATCAGACCCTTCCGTCATGGTCACGTCGTAGAAGACGGCGTCACCAACCAGATACCGAAAATCATGCCGATGAATCCGACGCGAATGCGGGAGAACGGCATGATAATCGTCCGTCGTCTGGCTGCCCGGATCCGTAGTCGAATTCTCGGACTCAATGGTGGTCGTCAAATAATACGCCAGCGTGTCCCAATTGATACCAAGCGACATGTCGGCTTTGTGGGCCATGCGTTGCAAAGCTTCCTCAGCTTGCTCAACGCTCCACGGCACAGGAACGTAACCTTCGGAATTAATTCCGTTATGGTACATGTCCTCCACCTTCCAGCCGCCATAGCTTTTTCGCTCATGCACTTCATGCACCCGACCATCAGGCTTGATTGCCAGTTGCTGAAAAGTACACATTTCCGGGATAGGAGGCTCTACCCACCGGAACACATTCACCAGCAAGGTCTGCGGTGAGCAGGCGCGTATCAGTTCCACCAGCCGTGCGGGGAAATTCGCTTCCAGACACCCCAGCGAACTGTCATCCCTGCCGTAAAGGCAACCACGGACAATTTCGTCCTGGTCCCATTGCTCCAGCATCTCGGAATCGAGTTCCACATCTTGCTGGGACCTGACAGCAAAGCGCAGTCCGGTGTCTCCGGACTGCAGCGCGTCATTGATGGCGATGAAATCCCTGACGGGAGCAAACAACCATGCCTGCCCTACGATGCGTTGGTGGCTGCTCATCGATCAGGCAATCAGATTTTGGAACTCCACGTACGACATGACCTGCTGTCCCAAATCCTTGGCCTTCTTGGACTTCGAGGACTCCTTGGAAGCGTCCTTTTGCACCAGGTGGGTGCTGTTCTTCGACACCGAATCCTTGATGGTGCCGCCGAGCTCGGCGATACGTTGTGTTTCGGAATCGGTCGGTCGGACGCCTGTGAAGACAAAGGCCATGCCGGCCAGTTTGGAATTGGTGCTCATTTGGGATGGTGGGGTTGGGATTGAATTTTCGATCTGGATGATTTTCTGCAGCGGACGGATCAACCGATCTGCTGCCTCCTGGATGCCACGATACATTTCGCGGGCCTTGTTGGGGCCCATGCCGTCTTTTGCGGCCAGCTCAGCCTCCGTCACATCCAGCCATCCTTGGATGGTCGGAATGCCAATCTTCTGCGCCATGCGGCGTCCCAGGAATGGAATCGACAACGATCCCATCATGATGTGGATGGGCATACGACAGCTCTTACGAATACTTTTGTGTACCTTGCGCGCCATTGCCATCCCCAACCGCCCGCTATCTCCCACCTGTAACTTCTCCATGTTGGCCACA
>CALMFQ010000471.1 GCA_937863215.1 uncultured Pseudomonadota bacterium | reverse complement strand
GTCAACCAGGCCCTGGATTGCTTCAGTGTAGGCAACCACCAGCTCGTCGAAGCTGACGTTGCGGTAGCCGGGGTCGTTCACATCCGGGCTGATCGAACAGGTGCGGTTGGTCGGGCCAAGCACGCCGGCGCAATAGCGCGGTTTATGCGGTGTTTTTGCGCTTTGCGCAACACACAAATCCTTTACCAGCCTGGCTGCGGCGACGTTCAGCTCGTATACCAGCGACTGCATGTCATAATCCGCCATCGCAATGCTGGTGGCGTTGAAACTGTTGGTTTCGATGATGTCGGCGCCGGCATCGAGGTAGGCTTGATGGATGCCACCGATCACGTCCGGACGCGTCAACACCAGCAGGTCGTTATTGCCTTTCAGATCGGACGGCCAATCCTTGAACCGCTCGCCGCGATAATCCGCTTCAGTGAGGTTGTGGCGCTGAATCATGGTGCCCATGCCACCATCCAGAATCAGGATGCGTTGCTGAAGCAGCTGTTGCAGTTCGATGGTGCGGTCGATGGCCATGGTTACGTCCGTTGCGGCAAATATAAGAAAAATCTGGCAATTTTAGCATGGCAAGCCAGTTGTGAATGATTGGCAATCCACTGTCGTGTCGCCTTAAATGAATTTGGAGCCAGCGGTCGCCGATGGGCGATGAATGGTGTTGTGATGACAAGTGAATTCGCCCAAGCTGGCGCAACGCATTCCAGCCTGTCGTGGCAGGCATTCAAATAGCGATCCGGAAAGGACGGCAGGACATGGTTGATACTCTCTATCTGGCGGCAGGAGCCGCATTGGCCGGGCTTGGCGCGGGCGGTTATCTGGCCTTGCGCAAACGCAAGCAGCTGGCGTTGCGCAAACGCAGTGGGCTGGTCGATCCGGTGGCGGAAGCGGAAGTCTTCATGGCCTACGATCAGGTTGGCAAGGCGCGCGAGTTGCTGGAAGCGGCGATCATCGAGCAGCCGACCAACGTCAACGCCAAGCTGCTGCTGATCAAGATTTACGGCAAGGAAAACGACAAGGCTGCGTATGAACGCATTGCGCGTGAGCTGCAGCCGTTTCTGATGCAGAACGAGTTGATGTTGTGGGAAAAGATCGCCCGTCTGGGGCGCAAGATGGACCCGAACAACGGTTTGTACCAACCGACCATGACCCAGCTGCAACAGCAGGCATGATCGTCTATCTGCACGGATTCATCAGCAGCCCGCAATCGCACAAGGCAACGCTGTTGCACGATTATCTGGATTGGCTCGGGCGCGGCGGCGAATGGCTGTGCCCGGCAATTCCGCCATACCCGGCTGAAGCGGCGGCGCTGCTCAACGATTTCCTTGCGCCATTTGCCGGCGACCGGCTGTGCCTGGTCGGCAGCTCGCTCGGCGGCTATTACGCGCTGTGGCTTGCCGAGCGCTTCGGCTGCCGTGCGGTGCTGGTCAATCCGGCCATCCGCCCCTATGAGCTGCTGCAGCAATATCGTGGCGAGCAGCTCAATCCGCATACCGGCCAGCGTTTCACGCTCGGGCCGCAGCACATGCAGCAGTTGCGCGATCTCGACGTGCCGGCGATCAGCCGCCCGCAGCGTTACTGGCTGTTGACCCAGACCGGCGACGAGGTGCTCGATGCGCAACAAGCTATTGCCAAACTGGCCGGGGCACGCCAGACGGTGATCGAAGGCGGCGATCACGCTTTCATCGGCTTCGAGAATTATCTCGCCGCAATCGTTGCCTTTGCCGACGGTGCTGCCGCCGATGCAATGGGTGTGGCTGCAAGCCAATAACAACGCGCTCTGCAGCCCGGCCTGCAGGCCAATGGCAGAGCGCTTTCCAGCACAGCGGCCTCAGCGTTGGTGCGGCGCACTGCCGATGCGCGGCGCCAGCCAGATACACAGCAGGGTAAAACCGCACGCCGCGTAACCGACCAGATCGTAGCCGGCCAGTTGTCCTGCGGCGTTCTTGTGAATCAGCAGTCCGGCACAGAACGATGCCGCACCCGAAGCCAGTTGCTGTGTGGCGCTGTTGAAACTCATGAAGCTGCCGCGATGTTGCGGCTCGACCGCGCCGGTGACGATCGCCATTGCCGGAATCAGCCGGCCGGATACGAACACCATGAATACCGTCGTCGCCAGCAAGGTCAGCGGCAACGGGGCAGGGCGCCAGTGGGTCAGCGTCAGGATTGCCGGCAGCGATATCAGCGCCACCGCGACGAACATTTGCGGTTTGCCGACCCGGTCCGCCAGCCAGCCGATCAGGCGCGAACTGAACAGCGTGGCCAGCCCGCCGCACAGGTAGATGTATTTCAGATCGGCCTCGCCGAGCCCGGCGTTGGCAACCATGTACGGGCTGATGAACGGAATCACCGAAAAACCGGCAAACATCAGGCTGGCCATCAGCGCAAACGCGCGCAAATGTACCGGCTGCGAATACATGAAGCGCACCTGCTGCCACGGATTCTGCGACCGGCGATGCACCAGATGGCCATGCAGCGGTGGCAGGATGCGCTGTGCCAGCAACCATAGCGGCAGTGCCAGCAGGCCGAGAAACACGAACGGCCCCTGCCAGCCGAACCATTCCGCCAGCAGCAATCCGGACGGTACGCCGGCCACCGCCGACAGCGAAAATGCCGCCATCACCGTGCCCATGGCGGTGCCGCGCCGTTCCTGCGGCACTACATCGCCGACGATAGCCATCAGCGTGGCGCCCATCACTCCGCCAAAGCCACCGGCGACGGCGCGCGCCAGCAGCAGCCATTGATAACTCGGTGCCAGTGCGCACAACAGCGTCGATACCCCGAAGCCAGCGTATACCGTCAGCAATGTGTGTTTGCGGTCGAAGCGATCGACCACGAAGGCGGCAATAAAGCCGACGCCGGCTGCAGCGAATGTGTAGGTGGATACCAGCAGCCCGAACTGGCGCGGCGTGACGTGAAACAGGCGCATGAACTGCGGACCGAGCGGCATCATCACCATGAAATCCATGATATGGGTGAAATTCATCACCGTCAGGGTCAGCAGCAGAATCCATTCATGGCGGCGGGTCAGGCTGGCGGTCGTGGGCATCTTGTTCTGGGTTAAGGTGGATCGGAACCGGACATATTACCTTTGCCATTCCATCCCGTTGAGCAAATACCATGTCTGTGCCCGAATTTTTTGCCGCAGCGCCAACGCTGCGGGTGCGCGATCCACTGGCCGACTTCCTCGGCGCCGCCACCGGCGGCGAGCTGGAGTATTGCTATCTGGATGCGGTCAAGCTGGCTGGCCATTCCTGCCCCACCGTTGCCGGCAGCTATCTGGCGACCATCCGCGCGCTGCAGTTTTTGTATCCCGATTCGTTGCCGGTGCGCGGCCGCATCGGTGTCAAGTTCCGTGCCAGTCAGGAAGACGGCGTGACCGGTGTGATGGCGGCAGTTGCCGGCCTGCTGACCGGTGCCGCCGGCGGTGGCGGCTTCAAGGGCATCGGCGGGCAGTTCATGCGTCATGATTTGCTGCAGTTCGACGTGCCGGTGCCGCTGGAGATGCGCTTCGTGCGGCTCGACAGCGGTGCCGGTGTCGATGTGGCGCTGAACCTGCAGCGCGTGCCGGCCGATCCGGCAGTGCGCAGCTTGCTCGGGCAGGCGCTGGACGATGCGGCCACGCCCGAACAACGGCAGCAGTTCGCAGCGGCGTGGCAATTGCGCGTCAAAGGTATTCTGGTGGACCGGGTAGACGATCCGGAGCTGATCCGCCTGCAGCCTTGCCACAGCGTGCAGTCAGCCGGCCGTTGTGCGCTGCTGGTCGAATAGGGCCAGTGTGACGGTGCGCGCTGCGGCGTGATCCACCAGTGGCTGCGGGTAATCGCGGCCGATTTCGATGCCGCATTGCTGTTGCAGCAATGCCGGCATCAGCCACGGCGCATGGATGTATTGGTCCGGTAGCGGCGCCAGTTCCGCTACATAGCGACGGATAAAGCGCCCGTGCGGATCGAATTTCTGCGACTGGGTGACCGGGTTGAAAATGCGGAAATACGGCTGTGCATCGCAACCGGTGGAGGCCGCCCACTGCCAGCCGCCGTTGTTGGCGGCGAGATCGAAGTCGATCAGCCGCTCGGCGAAATAGCGCTCGCCCCAGCGCCAGTCGATGTGCAGATCCTTGACCAGAAACGATGCGGCTACCATGCGCAGCCGATTGTGCATGTAGCCGGAGTGATTGAGCTGGCGCATTGCCGCATCGACCAGCGGGTAGCCGGTGCGCCCGGCACACCACGCGGCAAATTTGTGCACATCGTTGGGAAATTCCAGCCGCCGATATTCCTGCTTGAATGCATGTCCGACCACGTGCGGAAAATGCCACAGAATCTGCTGGTAGAAATCGCGCCAGATCAATTCGCTTAGCCAGCAGGCGTGCCCCGGCCCGGCTGCCGGTTCGCTGCCATCCCACGCCGCGCGTGCCAGCTGGCGAATCGATACGGTGCCGAAACGCAGATGCACCGACAGATAGGACACGCCTTTCACCGCCGGAAAATCGCGTGCCTGCCGGTATTGATCGATACGGCTGAGGAAATCGTCGAACAGGGCTTTGCCGCCGCTCATGCCCGGCATTATTTTCAAGCCAGCGAGCGTGCCGCCGGCAAATCCCAACTCTGTCAGCGCCGGCAGTGGCGGCGCGCGGAATTGCGCCAGCGCACCGCCGTAGCGATCGACCGGGTAGGGTTTCACGTGAAACGCTGTCAGCTGTTTCAGGCAGGCATTCTTGTAGGGTGTGAATACCGAGAACGGCTTGCCGGCCTGAGTGAGGATTTCATCCTGCTCGAAAATCACCTGATCCTTGTACTGCAACCAGCTGACGCCGTTGTCCGCCAGCGCCTGCTCAACTGCCCGGTCGCGCTGGATCGCTGCCGGCTCGTAGTCGCGGTTGCTGAACACGGCATCGACACCCAGCTCCTTGGCCAGTAGCGGAATGGCGTTGCGGGCAACGGCGTGGCGCACGATCAGATCGCTGCCGCGCTGGCGCAGCGCCGCCTGCAATTCGTTCAGGCTGGCGTGGATAAACTCGACGCGACGGTCGGCCGGGTGCGGCAACGGGTCGAGGATTTCCCGGTCGAAAACGAAGGCGCAAAATACCTCGTTACTGTATTTCAGCGCATGAAACAACGCGGCGTGATCGAAGTCGCGCAGATCGCGACGGAACCATACCAGGCTGCGGCGGAACGATTTTGGCTGCATTGGTAAATTTCACGAATGGTCGGTCTGGCTCGCGTTTGGGCGCCAAACCGGGTTGTGCAATAATGACCTGATGCAAAGTGTAAACCTGACCAATCATTTTCTGATCGCCATGCCCAATATGGCCGACCCGTATTTTGCCAAATCGCTGACCTACATCTGCGATCACAACGAAAACGGCGCGCTGGGCATCGTCGTCAACCGGCCGATCGAGCTGACGCTGAGCGGCCTGTTCGAACAGATCGGATTGGAATTGCACGACGAGGAAAAGGCCGAACAGCCGGTGTTCTTTGGTGGGCCGGTGCAGATGGATCGCGGCTTCGTTTTGCATCAACCGTTGGGCAACTGGCAATCGACGCTGGCAATGAACGAGGTGTTCGGTCTGACCACTTCCAAGGACATTCTGGTTGCCGTCGGCGAAGGACGCGGCCCGGAAAAAATGCTGATAACGCTGGGTTACGCCGGCTGGGAGGCCGGCCAGCTGGAAAGCGAAATCGCCCAGAATGCCTGGCTGACGGTGGAAGCTTCTGCCGAGATCATTTTCGCCATGGCGCCGGAACTGCGCTACGACGCCGCGATTCACATGCTCGGCATCGATCTGGGCAACCTGTCCGGCGAAGCCGGGCATGCCTGATCCGCTGCTGTTGCCAGCCAGCGGGCTGGTGCTGGCGTTCGATTACGGCGAAAAACGCATCGGTGTTGCCAGTGGCGATCTGCTGCTGAAACTCGCCACTCCATTACAAACCATCACTGCCGAAGCAAATGACGTAAAATTCGCGGCAATCGAAAAATTGCTGCACGAATGGTCGCCGGTGCTGTTGCTGGTTGGCTTGCCGACGCATATGGACGGCAATGCCCACGCCATGACACGGCTGGCGCGCAAATTTGCCAACCGGCTGCATGGCCGCTTCGGTTTGCCGGTGCGTCTGATCGACGAACGCCTGAGCTCGGCGCTGGCCGACAGCATGCTGGCGGAAACCGGTTTGCGCTCCAGGAAACGCAAGCCGGCGCTGGATCAAGTCGCGGCACAGCAGATTCTGCAACAATTCTTCGACTATCCGGCGCAGAGCATCGCGCATGATGCGCCGGTATCGGATTCTGATTAACCCCTAGCTGGATGACACGATGGCGCATCATCACCCGCAACTCAATCAGCACGGCGAGCTGCAGCATCTGCTGACAATCGAAGGCTTGCCGGCGCCGATCCTGACGCAGATTCTCGACAAGGCCGAGAGTTTTGTCTCGATGTCGGATCACGACGTGAAGAAATTGCCGATCCTGACCGGCAAATCGGTTTTCAACCTGTTCTTCGAAAACTCGACCCGTACCCGTACCACGTTTGAAATCGCTGCCAAGCGCCTGTCGGCGGATGTGGTGAATTTGAACATCAATGCGTCATCGACCAGCAAGGGTGAGACCCTGCTGGACACCATCCACAATCTGGAAGCGATGCACGCCGACATGTTCGTGGTGCGCCATGCGGAAAGCGGTGCGCCATTCCTGATCGCCAGGCATGTGGCACCGGATGTGCATGTGATCAACGCTGGCGATGGCCGTCATGCGCATCCGACGCAGGCGCTGCTGGATATGTACACCATTCGCCACTACAAGCAGGATTTCAGCAATCTGCGCGTGGCGATTGTCGGCGACATCCTGCATTCGCGTGTGGCGCGTTCGCAGATTCATGCGCTGACCACACTCGGCGTGCCGGAAGTACGTGTGATCGGCCCGAAGACTTTGATGCCGACCAGCGTCGAAAAGCTCGGCGTGCATGTTTACCACGACATGAATCAGGGCCTGAAGGACGTCGATGTGGTGATCATGCTGCGCTTGCAGAATGAGCGCATGAACGGCGCCTTGTTGCCGTCGGCGCAGGAATTCTTCAAGTATTACGGCCTGACGCTGGACAAGCTGGCACACGCCAAGCCCGACGCAATCGTGATGCACCCCGGCCCGATGAACCGCGGGGTGGAAATCGATTCGGCGGTGGCGGATGGTGCGCAGTCGGTGATTCTGCCGCAGGTGACGTTCGGGATTGCGGTGCGCATGGCTGTGATGGCCATTCTCGCCGGCAATCGCTAAGGCTGGGAGTAGGGCATACATGAATATCGAAATCAAAAACGGCCGCCTGATCGACCCGGCCACCGGTCTGGATCGGGTGGCCGATCTGTTTATCGCCAATGGCCGGATTATCGCGATCGGCGCCGCGCCGGAAGATTTTTACGTCGAACAGGCAATCGACGCTACCGGCCTGATCGTTGCACCGGGGTTGGTCGACCTGTCGGCGCGCCTGCGCGAGCCGGGCTTCGAATACAAGGCAACGCTGGAATCGGAAATGCAGGCAGCGGTCGCCGGCGGTGTGACCAGCCTGGCGTGCCCGCCGGATACCGATCCGCCGCTGGATGAGCCGGGGCTGGTGGAAATGCTCAAGCATCGGGCACGGCAGCTGAATCAGGCCAATGTGTATCCGATCGGTGCGCTGACGCAGCAACTGCAGGGCAAACGCCTGACCGAAATGGCGGAATTGCACGATGCCGGCTGTGTGGCGTTCTCGCAAGTCGATATTCCATTCGAAAACAATCTGGCGCTGCTGCGTTCGTTGCAATACGCGGCTACGTTCGGTTTCCCGGTGTGGCTGCGGCCGCGCGATCATGGGCTGGTAGCCGGCGGCGTGGCACACGACGGCGAGGTTGCCACCCGCATGGGGCTGTCGGGGATTCCGGTGATTGCCGAAACCGTGGCGCTGGCGACGATGCTGCTGCTGGTCAAGGCGACCGGGGCGCGGGTACATTTCTGCCGCATCTCCAGTGCTTCCGGGCTGGAAATGGTACGCGATGCCAAACGCCAGGGGCTGCCGGTGTCGTGCGATGTGTCGATCAACCACATCCATCTGACCGATCTGGACATCGGTTATTTCGACGCGCATTACCATCTGGTTCCGCCGTTGCGCAGCCACCGCGATCGCGACGCGATCCG
This sequence comes from uncultured Pseudomonadota bacterium, assembly GCA_937863215.1. GTDB lineage: Bacteria > Pseudomonadota > Gammaproteobacteria > Burkholderiales > SCOH01 > CALMFQ01. The sequence continues at coordinate 2,299 of CALMFQ010000471.1, read as the reverse complement.
TGCGGCGTTGCTGGATGGCACGATCGACGCAATCTGCTCCGATCACACACCGGTGGACGACGACGGCAAGCTGTTGCCGTTTGCCGAATCCGAGCCGGGTGCAACCGGGCTGGAATTGCTGCTGCCACTGACGCTGAAATGGGCGGAAGAGGCTGGCCTGCCGTTGCCGCAGGCTTTGCAGAAAATCACCAGCGACGCCGCGCGGGTATTGAATGTTGTCGCCGGCAAGCTGGAAATCGGCGCTCCGGCCGATCTGTGTCTGTTCGATCCGGCTGCCGAGTGGCGTGTCGAGCCGAAACAGCTCAAAAGCCAAGGCAAGAATACCCCGTTTGCCGGAATGCAAATGCGTGGTAAAGTGCGCCACACGCTGGTTAACGGGCAGTCGGTTTATCAGATTGGCTGACCGGATACCGAACAAATTTAATACGTTGTTTGAGGAAAAACTGTCATGTCCGATCTGAAAGCCCAATTCGCGCAAGCCCAAGTTGATGTCAAAACGCTGACCGAGCGTCCTGACAACCAGACCATGCTGAAACTGTACTCGCTGTTCAAGCAGGCGAGCGAAGGTGACGTTACCGGTTCGCGCCCGGGCATGCTGGATCTGGTCAACCGCGCCAAATACGACGCTTGGGCCGAGCTGAAAGGCAAAACCAACGATGCCGCGATGCAGGGCTATATCGATCTGGTAAACAAATTGCTGGGTCGTTGATAACTCGGGTTATCGGCAAAAAAGGGCAGCTGCGGCTGCCCTTTTGCTTGTCTGCCCGGCTGCTTCAATCGGCCAGCAGGCTGGTCGCTTCGGCGATTTCCGTCTGGTCGATGCCGTTGGCCTGCGCCCGTCGCAACGCGAGGTCGGCACGCAGGATCAGGCTCGGTGCCGGCTCGTCGGCGATCAGTTGCGCAATGCCGGCAGAGAAGGTCACATCCAGCCGCTTTGCCTTGTACACCACCGGATTCTTGTGAAATACCTGGCGCAGCCGGTCGATCATGTAGCGGCAGCCGCTGATTTCGGTATCCGGTAGCACCAGCAGGAATTCTTCGCCGCTGTAGCGCACCAGATAGTCGTTCTGGCGCAGCACGGCCTTGGTGATGTTGGCGACATGGATCAGTATCCGGTCGGCCGCGCCGTCGCCATACTGTTTGCCGATCTGGCCGATATTGTCCAGATCGAGTAGTGCGATGGTCAGGCGCCCACCGTAACTGCATGCGCGGTTGACTTCCTTCGCCAGCAGATTGTCCATGCTCTGGCGGTTTTGCGCGCCGGTCAGCTGGTCGTGCTCCTGCAGCCGCCGCGTGACAGCCATTTCCTCGCGCATTTCCTTGAGCGTATCGGCCAGCCGGTTGAGCTGTTCGCGCGATTCGGCGACGCTGCCATACATGGTGGAAGCGGTATTGACAATGTTGTTGAGCAGCAGCGAAATGTCGTCCTTGTCGCCGCTATGCGTCAGGCTGTCGAGCGACTGGCGGATTTCCGCGTTGTGATCCTGGATCAGATCGGCCAGACTGGCGGTGGCCGATGCTGCCTGGCCGACGGTATCGCGGGCATCGCTGACTATTTGTTTCAATTGTTCGGGCGTTTCTTCCGCCGCAGCCGTGTGGCTGATTCCGGCGATATCGTTGTAGAAACGCGAGTAATTTTCCGGCGTTGGCGCAAGGCCGAGTTCCGCCAGGCGCAACAGCGCGGTGCGCGCAGTTTCTGCGGGAGATGCTGATCTGGAAACCATGGTTTGTTCGCGGCAGTAATCGTGTCGTCACAGGCGATCTTTCTCGCGGAAACATTCGCCCCGGCTACACATGATAATTATTGAAGCCGCCACAGAAGCCGGCTGTATGGCAATTGGGCGGCTCTATTGCTATTGTAGTTGTGCCCCGGCGATTTTGCCGCATAATTGCCGGCTCGCTGGTATTCGATTGCGCGATTTTCCCTGCGCTGGCTGCCGGCCGGCGCCTATTTCATCTGGTCAGACATGCATATTCATATTCTCGGTATCTGCGGTACGTTCATGGGCGGCATTGCCGTCATTGCCAAACAGGCTGGCTTTCGGGTGACCGGTTGCGATGCCAATGTCTATCCGCCGATGAGCACGCAGCTGGAGGCGCAGGGGATCGAGCTGATCCAGGGATTTGGTGCCGAGCAGATTGAGCTGCAGCCGGACGTGTTCGTGATCGGCAACGTGGTGACACGCGGCAATCCGCTGATGGAAGAAATCCTCAATCGCGGTCTGCCGTACACCTCCGGCCCGCAATGGCTGGCTGAACAGGTGCTGCGCGACAAGTGGGTGCTGGCGGTGGCCGGCAC
>CALMFQ010000470.1 GCA_937863215.1 uncultured Pseudomonadota bacterium | reverse complement strand
CAACCGCGGCAGCCAACGGCCGCAGGCAGCGCTGTTCGCACCGAAAGTGCAGCGCAGCGGCGATTGATCGAAGCAATGCCTGCAAGCCGCTCTGGCAGCGGTCTGCAGGCAAGGCTGCAGGGCACAGGGGACGGGCGTTTCAGCCTGTCCCTTTTTCATGCGCTGAAGTGAGGCGACGGCAGCAGGATGGGAGGAGCGTAGCGATACCCAGCGTATCGGTTAGCGGATTGAGTTGATGGGCATCGCTGCGCTTCTTCCAGCCTACGAATCTGTAAGCCAATGGCGACGGGCCTGGCACCTCATTCCATCGTTTCCGGAACTCAGGCAAACAAACTCGCCGGCAGCAGCCCGGCGCTGTCCTTGACCGTGTTCAGGTCGCCGTTGGGGTGGCGGATAGGCTGGTGGCCGGCGATCAGGCGGTTGATATCGATCAGGTGGCGGGCGGTGGCGTCGAGGTATTGGTCGAAGCGCGGGGTCAGCATGCGGTCGAGGCGCCTGGAGCAGCGGTAAATGATGCCGGGCAGTTTGCCCTGGCGCAGCCCCTGGTCGGCGCTGGCGAGCTGGCGCAGCGCACGGTCGGCCAGTTGTGGCTGGCAGCCGAAGTGTTCGGCGACGAATGGCGCGAGTATCTGCCGTTCGCTGCGCAGCAGTTCGCCGGGGCGGGCCTGCAGTTGCGGTGCCAGGTGGCGGTCCATTGCCCATTCGCACAGGGCGTGGGTGACCACCGGCCAGTCGAACCAGCGGTGTTCGTGCTCGGGGACAAAATGGTGGTGAGCGATGACATCGACCAGCAGGTGGCTGGCAAAGCCGAGCGCAATCGCCTGCTGCTCCGGCTCTGGGCTGCGCAGCATGCGCTGGACGATGTCCCAGTCGTGGCTGGCGCGGAATGCCGGGGTTTTCAACCAGCCGGCCAGCAGCGCCAGATCCGGCAGGCTGGCGCCGGCCATCACCAGCCGCGGAAAGCGCTGTGCGGCGGCACGGAATGCCGGTTCGCTTAGCGGGATGGCACCGAGCAGCAACTGGGCGAACCAGGTGTGGGTATACAGGCCCCAGGCATGTGCCGGTTGTGCCAGCAACAGCAGCGGGACGCTCCACAGAATCAGGCGTAAAGTCCATGTTTTCATGGGCTTCAGTGTTGCAAGCGGATTTGACAGGCGGATGACGCGGGGATGAAGCGATTGTGACGAGGCGGCGTGCTAGAATCGCGCGACGAAAAAGAGGAGAAACCCGATGTACACGCTGATTTGCGGCTCGATGGCCTACGACACCATCATGGTGTTCAACGATCACTTCAAGAATCATATTCTGCCGGACAAGGTGCACATGCTGAATGTGGCCTTTCTGGTGCCGGAAATGCGCCGCGAGTTTGGCGGCTGTGCCGGCAATATCGCCTACAACCTGAAAGCCATCGGCGGCGAGCCGCTGATCATGGCCACGGTAGGCGATGATTTCGGCGTCTACCGCGCGCGGCTCGAATCGCTCAACATCCTGCAATCGCATATCCGCCACGTGCCGCAGAGTTTCACTGCGCAGGCATTCATTACCACCGATCTGGACGATAACCAGATCACCGCTTTTCACCCCGGCGCGATGAGCCAGTCGCAGCTGAACCGGGTGGACGATGCGCACAAGGTTTCGCTCGGCATCATCGCGCCGGATGGCCGCGACGGCATGTTGCAGCACGCGCAGCAATTCCGCGATGCGCATATCCCGTTCATTTTCGATCCGGGCCAGGGCCTGCCGATGTTCAACGGCGACGAGTTGCTGCAGTTCGTTGAATTGGCCGATTATGTAACGGTCAATGATTACGAAGCCGAAATGTTGCAGGAGCGCACCAAGCTGTCGCTGGAGCAATTGGCGGCCAAAGTGCAGGCACTGGTGGTGACACGCGGCGGCGAAGGCTCGCAGATTTTCGCCGGCGGTAAACTGATCGAGATTCCATGCGTTAAAGCAGAACAGATTGTCGATCCGACCGGCTGCGGCGATGCCTACCGCGCCGGCTTGCTATACGGCATCCAGAATGGCCTGGGCTGGCTGCAGACGGGCCGTCTGGCGTCGCTGCTCGGTTCGGTCAAGATCGCCAGCCGTGGCGGCCAGAATCATCACATCTATCGCGATCTGATTGCCGACAAATATCAGCAGGCGTTCGGCGAGCGGATCTGGTAACAGCGAAATCAAGGAGCAACAGACATGGCAGCGGGAAAAATATTCGTAACCGCATTGTGTGGGGCGGCAGTGTTGCTGGGCGGCTGCGCCGGCAGTCTGACCGGTGAGACTTATTCGCGTGAAAACGCGCGCGTGATGCAGACCGTGCAGCGCGCCACCGTCACCAGCGTGCGGCTGGTGAAACTGGAAGGGACCAACTCCGGTATCGGCACCGTCGCCGGCGCCGGTCTCGGCGGCATTGCCGGTAGCGAAATGGGCCGTGGCCGCGGCAGCGCCGCCGGTGCGATTGCCGGCGTGGTGCTGGGCGGCATCATCGGTACCGCGATGGAAAACAAGGGTACCCAGACGCAGGGCATCGAGGTGACGGTGAAAATGAACGATGGCCGCGAAGTGGCGATCGTACAGGAGCACAATCCGAACGAGATGTTCCAGGTTGGCGAACGCGTGCGCCTGATCACGGTGCGCGGCGAGACTCGCGTGGCCAAGGACTGATCTTCCTCTGTGCATGAAAACGGCCTCCGCTGGCGGAGGCCGTTTTTTATTCCCACGCGGCGCGCAGGTCGGCGCCGTCCAATACGTAACTGCAACTCAAGCGCCACTGGCTGCCGTCCGCCAGCGGCTGCAGCGGTTTCGCGTGGTGTGTCAGCACATTGCGCTCCTTGTTGCTCAGCGGTTGCGCTGTGCCGGCGATCAGCGTCAGCCTGACCGCGCAGGTGCCGCAGGTGCCAAGCCCGCAGCGCCAGTGCAGCGGCAGCTCTTCCAGCCGCGCCAGCTCCAGCAGCGTGGTCTGGCCGTCCGGCTGGTATGCGACGGTTTCCGGCAACCGGTGGCCGGCGATGAATTCGACAAATGGCATCGGTAACCGGGCGAGTGGATCACAAGCGGATTTTAACCGGGATCACCTTCGCTGCGGCTTTGCCGGCCTGATAATCCGCCAGCCGCGCGTCCCAGTCCGGCAAGATGCGCTCGGCCGACTGCTGCTTCACATGACCATAGCCACGGATGCGTTCCGCCAGCGCGGCGATGTCGGCGGCCTGTTGCAGATTGTCGCTGCGCAGCTGGCCCAGCAACGCATCCAGCGTGGCTTCGTATTTGCGGATCAGGCGTCGTTCCAGCTTGCGATCCGGCTGCCAGCCGAACGGATCGAAGCGCGTGCCGCGCAGCCATTTGAATTTCGCCAGCAATTTGAACGCCGGCAGCAGCCACGGGCCGACGTCGAACTTGCGCCCATCCTTGCCGAACCGCGCCCAGCTGGCGCCGAGATGGAACTGCAGGCTGAAATCGCCGCTGAACTGTGCGTTTATCTGCTGCTGAAAGCTGCCATCGCTGTACAAGCGCGCCACTTCGTATTCGTCCTTGTACGCCAGCAATCTGAAATAACTGCGCGCCACGCTGCGGGCGAGGATTTCCGAGTTCGGGTCGAGGCGTTTTTCTGCAGCCGCTACCTGTGCCACCTGCCGCTGGTAGCGTTCGGCATAGGCGGCATTCTGATAGGCGCTGAGGAATTCGGCGCGGTGTTCGACAATGTCGCTGAGCGTGGTTTCCAGCGCCCGCTGGATGGTGCGCTGCATTTCCGGAAAGGCGATGCGCTCGACGCGTGCGACATCGACCGCCGCGTGCCGGCCCCAGCTGAACGCCTGCTGGTTCATGGTGACGGCCGAACCGTTCAGTTCGATCGCTTCCAGAATTGCCGCTTCCGAACACGGAAACAGACCGAACTGCCAGGCGTAGCGGAGCAT
>CALMFQ010000469.1 GCA_937863215.1 uncultured Pseudomonadota bacterium | reverse complement strand
ACCCGGTCGTGCAGAAAGCGGTAGCGCGCCTGCGCCAGCTTTTCCGGCGTGTGTACGAACTTGTATTCTTCGTTGAGCGGCACGATCAGGCCATCGCGCAGCGCCGGCCACAGGGTTTCCGCGCATTGCTGCAGCGGCTGCTGGCCCGCCAGCGCCAGTTGCTGCATGTCGAAGTTGTTGCCGAGATGCGCCGCCTGCGCCAGCAGCAACTGACTGGCATTGTCGAGCCGCCGCAGCCGCGCCAGCATCAGCTCGACTACGTTGTCGGTAATGTCGCGCTGGCGAATCCGTTCGATATTCCACTGCCACACGCCGCGTGTGCGCTGATAGCCGATATCGCCATGCGCATGCAGGTCGGTCAGGAACTGCTTGAGGAAGAACGGATTGCCCTGGGTCTTGTCCCAGCACAGCGCCGCCAGCGGCGCCACTTCGCCGCTGCTGCTGCGCAGCGTGTCGGCGATCAGCTGCTGCAGATGCTGGAAGGTCAGATTGCTCAGCTGCAGCCGGCCAATCCGCCCGCCATTGCGCTCGATCGTCGCTAGCGTGCCGCTGAGCGGGTGGCTGTCGCCAACTTCGTTATCGCGATAGGCGCCGATGATCAGCAGGCTGCGCGCCGCATCGTTGAGAACCTGCTTTTCCAGCAATTTGAGCGTCGACAGATCGGCCCATTGCAGGTCGTCGAGAAACAGTACCAGCGGCTGCTGCGGCGTGGCGATCGCGTCCACCAGCCGGGTAAAGGCGATGTGGAAGCGGTTTTCCATTTCCGCTGCCGGTAGCGGCTGCAACGGTTCCGGCTCGCCGGTCAGCAATGCCAGATCGGGCAGGATGCCGCACAGCACCGCGGCATTCTCTCCCAGTGCCGCGTGCAGCCGCTGCTGCGACTGCGCCAACCGCTGCGGGCTCTCGCTGAGCAGTTGCCGCAGCAGCGGCTGGAATGCCTGCAGCAGGCCGGAGTAGGGCTGGTTGCGGCTGAACTGGTCGCACTTGCCGCGAATGAAATAGCCGTCGCGTGCCACGATTGGCTGATGCAGCTCGTTTGCCAGCGCCGATTTGCCGATGCCGGAATAGCCGCTCACCAACAGCAGTTCGACGGTGCCCTGGCTGGCGCGGAAGAACGCATCGAGAATTGCGGCACACTCGGCTTCGCGGCCGTAAAGCTTGTTGGGGATGCAGAAGCGCTCCGGTACGTCGGCCTGCGCCAGCGTGAACGGCTCGATCCGCTGCTGCCGCACCCATTGCTCCAGACATTTCTGCAGGTCGGCATGCAGGCCGCGGCTGCTCTGGTAGCGCTGATCCGGGTTCTTCGCCAGCAGCTTATGCACGATGTCCGATATTGCTTGCGGGATACCGGCATCCGCCACATGTAGCGGTGTCGGCATCAAGGCGATATGTGAATGCAGCAGTGCCAGCGGGTCGTCAGCGGTAAACGGCTTGGCGCCGAAAAACAGTTCATATAACACCACGCCCAGCGAATAGAAATCGCTGCGATAGTCAACCTCCAGGCTGGTGCGGCCGGTCTGCTCGGGCGAGATATATTCGAGTGTGCCGCGCAGGTGCTGTTCGTCGCCGAATTTCTGCTGATGATCGAGGCGGCTGGACAGGCCGAAATCGCACAGCTTGAGTCGCAAGTTATGCGGATCGATCAGCACGTTCTTGGCGGCAATATCGCAGTGGATCAGCTGGCAGGCGTGTACGTCGCTGAGCGCCGCCGTTAGCTGCAGCGCGATACCGAGCTTGTCGGCCAGGCTCAGCGGGCGCAGCGCTGGTAATTGAGCCAGATTGGTCGATGTGAAATATTCGAGCACCAGCACGCGGATATTGCCGGCCTGACGCAGGCCGAACGAGCGGATCACCCTCTCCGAATCGATGCTTTGCAGGACGTCGTCTTCGTGCTGCCAGCGCGCGCTCAGGTCGAGCGACGGATGCGGCGTATTCTGATACTTGAGCACCACGCTTTCGCCATGCTCCGACTCTGCCCGCGCAACTACCGTTTCATCGATGGAATAAATGACTTCGGTGATGGTGAAACCTGCCAACTGCATGCATCGCTGCCTTGTGTCTGTCTTGCCTGTTGTTATGGAAGCGCTGATTTATTGGCTGTGCGGGCGAATTGCTGCACACCAAAGGCAGGCAATTCGCTAAGCAAGCTTTGCTTGCCAAGCTCGGTTGCACTCGCGCGGTGCTCGAAAGCTCGCCT
>CALMFQ010000468.1 GCA_937863215.1 uncultured Pseudomonadota bacterium | reverse complement strand
TGACATCGGGCGGGAAAAACTCGGTCAACCGGCCGCCAAGCGCAGCCAGATCGAAGCCGCCAGCCCAGTCGCGCGCCAGCCACCAGCCGCTGGCCAGCAATACCAGCGCCAGCAGCAATAGCGACAGTAGCGGTTTGCGCGCCAGCATCAGGCAAGGCTCCGGCGCACGATCCAGCTCACCATTTCGGTCAGCAGCACCAGCGCCATGAACACCAGCAGGATCGCGCCGACTTCGCCGCCGTTGAGCATGCGCACCGAGGTATCCATCAGCTGGCCAAGGCCGCCGGCGCCGACCAGCCCCATTACCGCCGAGGCGCGAATGGCGCATTCCCAACGGTACACGGTGTAGCTCACCAGCTCCGGCAAGGCATTCGGCAGCAGGCCGTAGAACAGCGCGGCGATACGGCCACTGCCGGCGTGGCGCAGCGCCTGCAGCGGCGCCTGTGGCTGCGATTCGAGGATTTCGGCGTAGACCTTGCCGAGCATGCCGCCATACGCCAGCCCCAGCGCCAGCAACGCTGCCATGCTGCCAAGGCCGACGGCGCGCACGAACAGCAGCGCCCACACCAGCTCCGGCACACCGCGCAGCACCAGCAGCAGCGCGCGGATCGGCGTTGCCAGCAGCGTCAGCAACAACGGTGAATCGCCCAACAATACGCGCGACGACAGCAGCGCCAGCGGCGCGCCGATCAGGATTGCCAGCGCCATGCCGAGATTGGCGACGGCAACGGTGGTAGCGCTGGCTTCCGCCAGCGATTTGAGGAACAAGGCATCGGTCGCCGGCGGCAAGAATCCGCCGACGAAATGGCCGAGCGTCGCCAGCGTGCCGGGAACCAGCAGCGTGGCGAAATCCAGTTGCGAGCCGAGCAGCAGCAACCACAGCGCCAGTGGCAGCAGCAGCGTTTGCAGCAGCCCCGCCAGCAGCGGCGGGTGTTGCCAGCGCATCAGCATTTTTCGTACAACATATTGATTACCATTGAATTCAACCGGAGATGCAAGCACATCCCCCCTGCAGCGCAGCGCCATCCGTGGCAACCCGGCAACTGCCGATCGCCACGCTGCCTCCCCTGCCCGGCCGAACAGGATGCGCGGAAAATGCGCATTATACGCATGCAAGAAGCGATGGGCGGATATCCATTCTTGCAGCATGGCTTGGCGACCCTGTCGCGGACTAAGG